>NZ_JAUBTB010000008.1:0-126348 GCF_036704965.1 Microcoleus sp. F10-B2
CCGTGGGTTTGGCTCATCAAGGGCAGATTTTATTGCCGCCGGGACGGAATTTGACGAATGTCCTGGTGGTTTACGATCGCGAATATCCAGATCCTGCTCAATTAAAACAGTCTTGGGAACGCTTTCAAAAGGGTTCTCGACCAACACCGGACAAATCAGTGTTTTTTGATTGAATCGGCAATTACTATAATATGAAGTAAGCTTTTGCAGGCAAAGATGATGACAGCAACAAAAGAAAGAACCTGGACAGTCGAAGAATATCACCGCATGATTGAAGCTGGTATTCTCAATGAGGATGATAACATTGAACTCCTAGATGGGAGAATTGTTGAAATGAGTCCTCAAACACCAATCCATGCTGCTACAACTCAACGCAGCGATCGATATCTACAACATTTGCTAAGAGATTTAGCAGCAATTCGGGTGCAGTTGCCAATTACTTTAGCGACTTCAGAACCGGAACCCGATATAGCAGTTGTTCGTATCGATCCGGGAGATTATCGCGACCATCACCCAAATCCTAGCGAAATCTTGCTGTTAATTGAAGTTTCCTACTCAACATTACAAATTGACCGCAGGGAAAAAGCCCCGATTTACGCGAAAGCAAATATTGCTGAATATTGGATATTATATGTAGCCGCTCGCGAGGCATATATTTACCGGAATCCCGCACCGGGAGGCTATCAATCTGAGATAGTTGTTCCAGATGATGCTGTGATTAGAATGCTAGCTTTTCCTGAAATTGAAATTAGTTTTTCAGAACTGTTTTTGCCTGTTTAGTTTGTGTTTGAGCTTTAATCGCAGATGGAGCCGATAAACGCAGATGGACGCAGATCAAGAGTTAAAACCAAGATGTTTGGGAGTGGTTTAAATCTCAAGGTCGTGGTAAAATGGAGAAATGAATTCAATGGTCTTTTATTTCAAATCTTGAATTATTAGACAAACTTCGGCAGTTATCCCCTGCTGAGAAGTTTCAAATAATGCAGTTATTAATGGCTGAGTTTGCGAAAGAAGAAATGTTAAAACCATTGGATAATGGGCCAGATTATCGTGTTCGATCGCCTTATAATTATGGTGATGCTGCTCGGGAATTAATGAGCTTATTAGAACAAGAAGAAGCGAAATAATAAAAGGTGAAATGCTATTAGCTGTTTCACCAGAAAGCTATAATTGAGGAAATTATTTGTAATGTCAGAATTCTCTTTAGAAAATCTTTCCGAAAAAATACATTACGGCAAGACAAAAGATTATTTTCAAGAAGTTCTATCTTCGTACCACAATGGCAACTATCGTTCCGCAGTGGTAATGCTTTGGTCTGTCGCTGTTTGTGACTTAGTGTATAAACTTGAATATCTTGTTGATTTATATCAAGACCCAGTTGCAAAATCAATTCTTGATGAGCTTACAACATTACAAAACAATGATTCCAAATCATCCTATTGGGAAGTTAAACTGATTGAGGAGACCCATAAAAAGACAAATCTGTTGGATAACTCAGAATCTGAAAATCTGCGATATCTTCAAAAGCAACGCCATCTATCCGCTCACCCTATATTAGACTCAGATACACAATTACATACACCTAACAAAGAAACGGTGAGGGCGCTGATTAGAAATACTCTGGAGGATTTGCTTATAAAGCCACCTTTCTACACGAAAAAAATAATTAACGAACTTTTAGAGAATATTGCGGAAGCAGCGCCAGCACTTGATAATAGACAAAAAGTAAAAAAATATCTAGAAAGTCGATATTTAAGTAAATTTAAACTAGAAGTTGAGCTTTCTATTTATAAAACTTTGTGGAAGTTTGTATTTAAGAAGGAAGACGAAAATTGCACAAAAAACAGAGATATCAATTTGCAAACACTTGAGGTAATCGGAAATCGGAATCCCGAAAGTATTCTCAACCAAATAAAAGGAGAGAAAGACTATTATAGTAATGTTTCATCGATTCCGCTCACTTTGGATTATTTAGTATCTTATTTGTCAAAAAATCCTAAAATTTACGATCTTCTTAATGAAGATGCGAAACTTAAAATACAGCATAAAGTTAAAACTAGTAACACAAGCAAAATCTTTGGATGGTTTGTAAAGGAGAATTTACAGGTACACTATGAAGACATCTTATATTTGATAGAAAATGATATTAACTTCTATTTTACGATGGTCGAATTAAAACTTTTGCTTGAGATAGCTGATACAAAAGAGTGGCAAAATTTATTTTGTCGCATACTATCTAGTTATTACTGTGCTAGCAGAAGTTATGATGAAGCAGACTCTCGATTTCAGCAAGCCATATCTCCTTACCTTGAAGTCTTTGATAAAGAGACAATAGAGTTTTTGATTGAGCGAATTGAAAAAAATGTTCAGGTATATGGGCGCCGAAAAGCAAGAGAAGAACACAAAGAAATCAAGAAAAAGCTTTTTCAATTACACGGACAGGAATTCGACTTGAACCCTTACCCAAATTTCCAGAAAAATGTGATGGAAGATGAATGCTAAGTCAGCTAACTAATCAAAAAATCTCCTCATCCGCCTTCGACGGATAAACCCACGACTCAATCAGCCCGCATAACCCCCCTCGTCAATAGTTTGTGGGTAAGTTCTGTGTTCCCTACGGAGAGTTTTCCCACTCGGCGGTAAGCTTGCGGAAATTGTATTGAGATACACCGGGGTGACAAGTAACGCAACTGCTGATATTTGCGGGTTGTGGCAGTTTGACTTTGGGGTGCAGAGCTTTGAAATAGCGAGAACTGGCGACTCGGTAGGCGAGTTCTTCGTCTTTTGCTTGGGGACGGGAAAAAGTTTGCAGGTAGTTCCAGACTAGCAGGCGGGGCGGGTCTACTAGCAGTTTGATGGTTTGTCCGTAGTGTTGGGAATCTTGCAGCAATCTGCGCCAAGTTTCTGTAGGTAATACTTGTGGCGGTAAACCGATGTGACAGGTGGCGCAGTTTTCTAGGTACAGTTGCTTTCCGAGTTGGTAGCGTTCGGGAATGCGATCGACCGTACCAGTATCCTCGATCGGAGACACCTGAGCAAGTCGGGCAGGAGTGCCAGAGTAGGCAGTCTGAGCTGCAACCCATCCGCCGCAGGTGCAGCAGACAATTATCAACACTAGCAACGTTGAGTAAAGCCCCCGCAAGCCTACTCTGCGACGTTTGCGGGGTTTTTCCTGTTTCATAATTCTGAATTTATTTTTGGTTAAATCACTGGTATACTCATGCCTTCGCGGGCTAAGCAGCTATTGGCGAACGCTGCCTGCACCTCTGCTTCGACTCGATCGAGAAAATTGTCGTCGTGGCCTGGATCGTGGTGAAACATCACGATTTTTTTGACTCCAGCAGCTTTCGCTATTTCTACTCCTGCTTGCCAAGTCGAGTGTCCCCAGCCGACTTTTGGCGTTTTGAAGTCGTAATACTCTTCGTTGGTGTAGTTGGCGTCGTAAATCAGCACGTCGGCGTTGCGAGCTAGGTGTAACACGTTGTCGTCCAGGCGATCGGGAAAATGTTCTGTATCGGTGCAGTAGACGGCTGTGTGTCCCTCCCAGGTGACTCGGTATCCGATCGCCGTATTAGGATGGTTTAGCAGTGCCGTTTCTATTTTCACATCGTCGAGTTCGAGAATATCCCCAGGCGTCAAATCGTTGAATTTGAGGTCTGACTGCATCACCTGAATGGGGACGGGAAAATTGGGGTGCAGCATTTGGTCGGCAAGACGCTGTTTGATTGTAGTGCCGTTGGGGGCGATCGCACCGTAAATGTGAAAGCAGTTCCCCGGGATAAAGGCGGGAGTAAAGAACGGAAACCCTTGAATGTGATCCCAGTGAGTATGACTAAAAAACATATGGGCTTCCACCGGCATTTGCCGCAGCAGATTGAGGCCCAGAACTCGCAGGCCCGTACCACCGTCAAAAATTAGGCGTTTTTTGCCCAAGCGCATTTCTACGCAAGAGGTGTTGCCTCCGTAGCGAATTGTTTTGGTGCCGGGCGTGGCGATGCTGCCCCGCACGCCCCAAAACTGAACGACAAACTCGGTCAAAGGACTATTTTCCATAGTTGCTTTGCCATCAGAAGGCTGTGGATTTGCGGGCGAGTGTTCGGAATTAGGCATTTTTTTTAGGTTTATGCGCAGGAATTTTGGGGTTGAGATTTTAGTTTTTAGTTTTTAGTTTTTTGATTTTACAGTCCAGGACGCAAAAACCCGGTTTCTGCACGTAATTTGGTCGTATACGCTCGATCGCGACAACGAGAAACCGGGTTTTTTTTCGAGTGCGATCGCGAGCTGTTTTAGACTTGAGAGAGCATTCTCTCCACGCTGTTTGCGGTTGAAGATTTTCTGCGTTCCGAGCAACCCATTTAGATTAAGATAGCGTTGATTTGAGGCGATCGCAGTAAATTTTCCAGTTAAATTTCTTTAAAGGTAGAAGCCAGTCCTCAGAAGACAGAATTTAGTCTCTACTCGCTCAAATAATATTTTTTTCAACATTACGCCGGAGTGGCTTCTAAGCTCTATCTGCCTGTGACTGAGCATTCAGGAGTGATTTAACGCTCGCGGGCGATCGACTCCTCGACTGGATTCCCAGACGTGCAGCGGTCGCGTTAAGTTGGGCCTGCTGATTTTTTTGTCTGGTTGCAGTCGAGAAGTGCTGGCTAGGACGTGTTTTTTTGCTTTTAAAATGAGATTCAGATGCCCCTGGCATTCCCCTCCGGGGATGCAAGAATGCTCTTGTCCTCCGCCTGATTAAGGGGGGCTAGGGGGGATCTCCGGGGAAATAAAACACGCCCTGGGGGCTTATTTGCGATCGGCTGCGATGCACTTTTCCACTAAGGGCATTACTCGATCGACATCTTGCCACCCCAGAATTTCTGTCACTTTTTTCTCCAAATTTTTGTAGGTTCTAAAAAATTCGGCTATTTCGTCCAAGCGGTGGGGGGCTACGTCTTTGAGGGACTTATACTGAGCGTAGCGGGGGTCTTTGTCGGGAACGCAAAGCAGTTTTTCGTCCCTGTCGCCTCCGTCGATCATTTCCAGCATTCCGATCGGACGGGCTGCGATTATGCACCCTGGAAAGGTGGGCTCATCCATCATTACCATGCCGTCGAGGGGGTCGCCGTCATCGGCTAAGGTATTGGGTATGAAGCCGTAGTCGCACGGATATTGGACTGAGGAAGAAAGCACCCGATCGAGAGCAAAGGCTTGCAAGTCTTTATCAAATTCGTACTTGTTTTTGCTACCGGCGGTAATTTCGATGAGGACGTTGAGCAGTCCTGGTTTCGGCTGTGCCGGAATTAGCGATAAGTCCACAACAATATCTCCAAGTTAACAGATGATTGGGATGAGTGCTACTTGCCAAATCCCTTTGATAGCATTTTACGGGCGATCGGGGCCGACGGCTGCATGAGATTGACAGAAAGCGGGGGAGTGTGTCGGCGGCTGGGAGAATACACGCTTTCGGGCGAGACGCCCATCCCACACAAGAGAGAGGGGACGGGCGGGACGCCCATCCCACAGATTGAAAGGGTAATCCTTTGTTTTGGCGATCGGAGATATTTTCAGAACCATTTATTCTGTTTACCGTCTGTCAAAATTATTTTAATTTTCAAACCCAACCACTGGCTCAGTTCTGTTGCTAACCACTTGATTTCTGATTCACTTAGTCCCTCCTTCTCTCCTAACTGATATTTGTGGTTGCCTGCTTGAACTATCATCTGATAGACTTTCCCTAATGTCACTTCCGAGTAGCTCTTCTGCATAAGTAATGATGCCGTTTTATATAACCCTGTAGCGATTGACAAAGCAAAAATCATAACTTTTGCACCAATACCGCTGTTTCTATATTCACGTTGTTGAATTTTCAACTGGCAAATCTCGTTCCTGGGAGATGGCTTGGCATGATTCCATCTCAACCCCAGTAGATGGCTGCTACAGGAGATTTGCTGGCGATCGATTCTGAGGCGAAGTTCTCGGCGAAACAGTGCCAGCAGAAACATTACTCCTACCCTAGCTAACATTACTCCAACCAGAGCTAAGTAACCGCAGGCTATCAGAATAATAACTTGACTATCTATCGGTAAATTAGTAATTTTACTGCCGTCGTTGATTGCATATAAAATATAAACTAAAAGACAGCCGAAGGGGACAATATTCGCAGCTACCGCAGTCACAAGCAGGGCACTTAAACCCAAACTCACTTCCTGCGACGGAATTACAATTTCTACAAACTCCGAAGTTTTTGTGAGTTTAATCTCGCTACCAGGTGGCTGCAATGTTATATAATCTTTGTGAATTTTCTCGATCGAGCGGGGATTTTTGAGCGCTCGCCATGCTTCCTCAGCCGAAGATAACCGTTTTGACAAACTCGGTTCTGTCATCCACTCCAGCCAATCAATTAAACTAGGATTGAGGTGCGTGGCTCGATCGGCAAATTTAATTTTCAAATCCTGCTGCGACATTTCCGCGGGATGCAAACCCGTTACCAAATAAATTAAAGTTGCACCTAAACTGTAGAGATCGGAAGCCGGAACTGAGCGCCCGCCAAATTGTTCCGGTGCCATATATCCATAAGTTCCTACTACTGTAATTGTACCGCCAAATTTTGCAGCTTGGTTCTGCACCGAACCGAAATCAACTAAATAAATTTTTCCGATCGAGTTACCGGATCTGCTGTGCAGTAAAATATTGCTGGGTTTAATATCGCGGTGAATAACATGCGGATTTTGCTTGTGCAAATAATTCAAAATTTCCAACAACTTTTTTACTAATTCTTTCAGTTCATTTACGCTAAAAGTACGCCCCGAGCGCAAATGCTCTTCCAAAGTTTTTCCCTTTACATAAGTCTGTACCAAGGCAAATCCTTTACTGTCTGGTTCGTCAATTTCCAGATAGTCGAGGTAGCGGGGAATTGCCGGGTGAGAAAGTGCTTTTAAAGTTTCCGCTTCTCGTTCAAATAGCTTGAGGTCTTGCCATTCAAAATCGCTGCCGAGAAATAGCTGTTTGATGACAACTAATTTTTGAGTTTGCAAATCACGAGCCAGCAGCGTTTGGCGACCTGTTTGTTTTCCCAGTTGTCGCTGTACTTCGTAGCGTTCTGCTAATACTTTGCAAGTCATGTTTTTGACCTTTATTTTAACTTTAAATTAAACACTTTGCTTTGATTAGATTAGATACCTGAATTATCATTAAAATCAGGTATGTCGTCGGTAGTTTGTGATTATTCACTACCGCTAAAAATGATAACTAATCAACCAAACACGCTCTTATTTTAAAGTTTACAGTCCGCTGTCTTTTTGATACGACCGGGCAATAAACTTGCTACTTTCCCCCTGAGATAGTGCTGTAATTAGCGAGGGTACAATCGCAAAGAAAATATAATTGGAATCTCCTTCAGGTTTAAAATTCATATTTTTAAAAAAATAGATAGTTATCAAGGCGGAGATTAGCATACTAACTGAACTTAAAACCTGTCGGTAAAGTTTGGGGTTAGTGAGGGGATGAAACCACAATAGGGTCACGATCGTTATGATTATTCCATTTCCCAAGCCCAGCAGCAAGCCGAAATGAAGACTCACAAAGACTGCCATAATTATCATCGTTATCCCCCCTAAAGTTATCCCGATCCAACCCGTCGTCGTCATCAAACCCATAAACAAGGAGCCGTAAATAAGTGCACAAGCTCCTGCCGCTATAACTCCGGTAACAAAACTGTACCAGATCGCACGAGGCAATAAGGCCAGGGGATGATACACGGGCTGTTTCTTTCTCAATGGCAGGGAAGATTTATTGATTTGCGGCGGTTTTTCTAGAGCTTCTTTTGCGCTCTGGACTGAGGCGGGACGGCGATCTAAACTGGGATGCGTCATCCACTTCAGCCAATTGGTAAAAGCGGGACTTAATTTGGTGAATTGCTCGAATTCAATCTGCAAATCTTGCTGCGGCAAATCGGCTGGATGCTGCTTGGTAATTAAGGCGATTAAGGTTGCTCCCAAACTGTACAAGTCGGAAGCGGGAACCGCCCTCCCGCCAAATTGTTCGGGCGGCATATAGCCATACGTGCCGACAACAGTGACTGTTTTTCCCTGTTGGGTTGCTAGGGTTTGAACTGCACCGAAATCGACTAGGTAGACTTCGCCGACGCTGTTACCCGATCGATTCTTGAGTAAAATATTGCTGGGTTTAATGTCGCGGTGAATCACCGGGGGCTGTCGCTGGTGCAGGTAGGCGAGGATGTCTAATAATGCTGTTGCTAATTGTTTGACTTCCCTTTCACTGAAGGTGCGGCCGTCTGAGAGATATTCTTGTAGGGATTTGGCTGCGATGTAAGTCTGAACTAGGGCGAATCCTTTGCGTTTGGGCGTGTCGATTTCAAAGGAGTCGAGATATCGGGGAATTGCCGGATGGGATAGGGATTTTAAGGTTTCGACTTCTCGCTGGAACAGTTTTAAGTCTTCCCAGTTAAAGTCGCTGCTGAATGAGAGGAGTTTGACTACTACTTGCTGTTGGGTTTTTAAGTCGCGGGCGAGTAAAGTTTGCCGTCCTGCTTGCTTGCCGAGTCGCCGATCGCACTTGTAGCGATCGGCTAATATTTCTCCTGACAAATCCCCGATGTTTTGTCCGCTCATGTTCTCCTGCCCTAGAAGCGATTAAATCTAGTTTAGTTGACAAAAATACAATTGTCTGTACTTGTTAAAGCGATTTATCGTTCAGTGGCGCGGGTTTACGAGATGATTGGTTTTACGGGGAAATTGTTGGTAAAACTCGCCCCTACCGATCGGAGATGATTGTTTTTTTGCACTGACCTACTTAACGCGATCGCGCACAATGAAGACCCCCCTAATTTAAGCTTGAATTTAACTTTGGATTTGCTTGTAAATTGACTGCACTACATCTAGCAGGGTCAAGACTTGCTGCCATTCGGGAGCGTCGGGTTTGTAGCTTTTTGCGCGCTGAGTTTTTAAACTTTGGTGCAAAAGGTTCAGCAGCGAATCTGGAGACTGCAAGGAGTTCTCATCTTCATCTGTTGGGTTGTGGGCTGCATTCTCTTCTATGGTTTCTTTGATGCTTTGTGCCTTATCTGCCAGGGTCAAAGCTCTGCCCGCCATGTTTTCCGGTATTTTTGGCCGTTCCGACAAAGACTGACGGGTCAGTTCTTCGAGCAGTTGGCGGACTTGAGCCACCCATTCAAGATCGTTTACCGAAAACGAATCGGATTTAAACGTTTGCCCCTGTGGTCTTTGCTGAATGGTTTGTAATTTCTGAATCAGGGGAAGAGACTTATGAGTGATGTTTTCGGGGATTCTGGGGATATCTGACAGCGAGCTGCGAGCAATCTCTAGCAATAGTTGGTAAACCTGATCTACCCACTCAATATCTCCCGATTGCGAATTCCAATTATCCATAACTGATGCTAGTAGTTTTCTATATCTAAGGCTAGAACGTTGACTATCTGATGAAAGCAAGCTGCTTTTAGGAGTCGCCAACGCTATTAAAGCTTACGCGGGCGGGGTCAATAACCCGGTTTCTGAGCGGATGTTTCGTCGCCTTTCCCCAAGATTTTTTTCATAAACTGGGTAATGCGAGAGCAACTCGTAACTATTGTTTGAGCTCTTCTGATGGTAGAAGTGCTTTGTTTGTTACCGCGGGTAGCGCGAAACGCGGGCATCTGGCGATGGCGAGGCAAGCTAGTCCAAGTCTGGTTATCTAACAATGATACCTGTTGGAGCTGATTTAAAATTGCCCCAACAGGATATTAAGGTTAATTGGTCGGATGGAAGGGCGAGGATCTCGCGATTGCGAGATCCTCGCCCTTCCCCGGTTGGCGGCGCTACTATTTTTCTGTGAGATTCCACACGCCGTCCCAGTTTAGTACGTCGGGAGGGCTGAGCTTATATAACCCACAGCGATCGACGTGCAATTTAGCTGCCTTGTTTTTCGGGTCAACTTTCAGAACGGCGTTAAATTCGCCTTCGGCGTCTTTAAAAGCTTGCTTGGCTTTTGGTTCTAAGGCTTTTTTAAACTCGCTCAGCAGTTTTTTGACCCGATCGAGTCCCAGGTTTTCAAATTCCTCATCTAACATTTCTGCAACTGTCTCCGCCGCCCGACTTTTAATTTTCGCCTGCAATAGCTGTCTGATATCTGCGGGTTTCAGCCTCTTGATTTTGGGATTTGATGGTTCTAAGATGTCTGCTTCCAACAGTTTTTTGACTTCGCCTTCTTGCAAGTATTGAATCTCGTCTGCTGATAGCTGCTTGATTTTTGCTTGCAGCAGCATTGTGGCTTCGTCTTCCGAGAGGTTTTTGATGCCTTCCAATTTCAGCAGTTGGATTTCAGGCTGCAACAGCACGATGAGTTTGTCTGCTTCCGACAGGTTTTTCGGGTCGTACTCTGACAGCTTTTTCAGTTGATGCAACAGGTTCTTGAGTTCGTGTTCCAACTGTTGTTCGACACTGTATAACAGTGGTTTCTTAATCTCTGCCTCCGGCATTTCGGCGACATCCTTTAAGATGTTTTTTACCTCACTTTCTGAGAGTCTTTGCCTGACAGGAGTTTTGTAATGTTCGCGCCCCTTCGTGTAATGTTCTATAATTTCTTGCTGTGTTTCGGTTAGTGACTTGCCCACTGGCGAGTATCCCTCGCGGATGCCGACGAGTTCGTAAACGATTACGGGTTCGCTTTTGCCTTTGACAGTAATAAAGTCGAGTTCTCGCACGTACAGCCGATCTTTGTAGTCTCTGTACGTGTTGTCGCTGACGATCAAGTCGGTGCCGTACTGCTTGCTGGCGCCTTCTAAGCGAGAGGCGAGGTTTACACCGTCTCCTATAGAAGTCAGTTCCATGCGTTTGCTCGATCCGATGTTGCCGCTGACAACTTCGTCGGAATGGATGCCCATGCCAATGCCGATCGGCAATTCCCCATGTGACATACGCTCTCGATTAAACTGGGCCAGTTTTTCCCGCATTTTCACTGCTGTTTGCATTGCACACCAAGCATGATCCTCTAGGGGCGCTGGAGAGCCAAAAACTGCCATCAAAGCGTCGCCGATGTATTTGTCGAGAGTCCCTCCGTACTCGAATACGACATCTACCATCACTTCAAAATATTTGTTGAGCATCACTACCACTTCTTCGGCTTGCAATTTTTCCGTAAGTGTGGTATAGCTGCGAATGTCTGAGAACAGCACCGAAACGTTTTTGCGCTTGCCGCCCAATCCATGATCCCCTGAAGCTAACAGCGCTTCGGCTACTTCGGGGGTCATGTAACGGTACATCAAGTTTTTGATTTGCTTGGCGTCGCTGATATCTTCCATGACGACTAACGCGCCGTTGACCTTGTTGGGGTCAGTAGCGTCGGTCATTGAATTAATCGAGAGATTGATACTCTGTGCTTTTCCTTCAAAGGAAAGCAAAACTTGATCTGGGTAATACTGCTGGCGGTCGTTATCGTCTTCGGGAGACAAAGACGCATCGAACCATTTGGCAAAATCGCCTTTTTCTAACTTAATCAAATCCCGCACAGATTGACCTTCGGCTAATTCGGCATCGCTGACACCCAGTAATTTTTTGGCACTGGGATTGGTCGCTACTATATTCCCTTTTTTATCGGTAGAAATCACGCCGTTAGTCAAGGCGTGCAGCATATCTTTTTGTCTTTGTTCTTGCTGTTTGACTTCTGCAAACAGTTTGGCGTTTTGCAGGGCGACTCCTGCTTGGATGTTAAACGCCTTCATAAATTCCAGGTCGTTGCGGTTAAAACTCGCTTTCCACTGATCGGGGGCGTGCGGCCAATCTGCGGGGTTGTAGGGGGGGTATTCTCCTTGCCGTTTTTTATTAACTAATTGGGTGACACCAATCAATTTTTTGTCAGAGTTAAACACTGGCATACACAGCATACTGCAAGTGCGGTAGTCAGTTTGTGGGTCGGTTCTTTTGGAAATTTCGGCGCGGGGGTCATCGTATACGTCAAAGGGAATCAGCAGCGGTTCCCCGGATTCGGCGACGATGCCTGCAAAACCGGCGGTTCTGGGTATGCGAAGTTCTTTCACGCTGTCGGCCGTCGGGATTTTCGTCCAGAGTTCGTCTTTATCTTCATCGATCAGCCACAGGGTGCTGCGATCGGCTTGCATCAGTTCTTTGGCCTGATCCATCACTCTTTTTAGGGTATCTTCTAAGTCTAGACTGCTCTGAGATAGAGCGGTGATGGCATTGATCAGCGCCGTGGCTGCTCGCTGTCTCTGAGTTGCTGCGTAGAAAGATTTGGACGATTCTAGAATTAGACGAATCGAAGGAGCAAATTCTTTAAAAACTTGTTCGTCTTCTTTAGTAAATCCGTGTCTGTCGATTTGTTCGTCTAAAGTCGGGTATTTTTCGTGATTGGGTCTGAGTTTATTAATCAGTTGAACGACTGCTACTAACTCTCCTGTTTCTTCGTTGATCAGGGGCATCGCCAGCATTGTATAAGTGCGATATCCTGTTCTTTCGTCAGTTTTTTTGGCGTTAGTCGAGCGGGGGTCGTTATAAAAATCATAAGGAATGTTAACCACTTTTTGGAACGTGGCTACTTCTCCCGCAATGCCGACATGGGCGGGAACTCGGAGCTCTAGGTTTTTGCCATTTTCGTCTTTAGCGACGATCGCCCAGAGTTCATTTTTTTCGTCATCTAATAAAAATATCGTGCTGCGATCGGCATTCAGCAATTCCCCGGTTTTGAGGGTAATAGACTCCAACATCTCGTTGAGAATAAAGTCAAATCCCTCACTCTCAAGAATATTGTCCAGCATTCCCAGGGTTTGATTGACAACCTTAAGTTTGTCTTCTACTTCCTTAACTACTCCTGTAAAACTGTCCTTGTTTAAGGGTGCGAGGAAACTGGAGAAGTTTCCTTGGGTTTTGACGATTTGACTACTGCTAGAGGAATAGTGAGAATGCTGTTCCTGATTATTTTCACTTACAGGAGTGACATCTATCACGTTTTCCACAGCTGACAGATTGGAAGATGCAGATTTCATAGACCTTTACAGAAGCTTAAGTGTAAGGGTTAGTCTCTAAGCTAGGACAGCGGGCAAGTTCATTGGTGAGTCACCTGTCGCACAAAACTCAAGTATGTGTGAAAGTATTTCCCAGTTTACAGAACTCCGGCCACAGGGCAAGGGCAATTCAGTTGGGATTGCTGGTGAACTGCTGGTGCGACGGTAACGCTGCTGTGGCATTGCTGCACTCTTTTTAGAGAATGCGAATCCTGTTTAAATAGTTTATTAACTGATTTTGACATTGTGCGTGCCTGGTTTAACTACGTTCTGCTGGTCTTCGATCCGATCGCCCGCAGGAATGCGAATGCGTGCAGCAGGAAGGACTGCTGAAAGAGGGACGGCTTTGCGGGACTACGGGCAATTGTGACACCACCAGTTGCTACTGATGTGTGCCCTTCTGTACACAATTGTGTTTTTTAACTTGAATTTCTGTCAATTTTTCTGTTCTTAGCTTTCAGCCCGCGACTAAAATTACGGGCTTTCAGCTTTTTTTGTAAAATTTGCGGTTGATATTTTTAGTGTAACCTCCGGCTCTGAAAAAACTCCGTTTTTTGGCCCCCCGATCGGCTTGAGGGTATCGTCAGGGTTTAGCCGACTGAGTTTTGCGCAATCCGGCGGCTTCGACGAGCAGGGATTCGGCGAAGGCGATGGCTTCTGTTGCTGAGCGGCCGCTGGCGAGTTGGGCGAGTTCTTCGCGCCGCTGCTCGCTGTTGAGGGCGGCAACTCTGACTACCGTGCGTTCCAATGGTTCGGAATTGGCTGCTGGTTCGTCGATACTTGGTTCTGCTTCGATCGTCTGTTTGTTGACGCGAAAATGAAAATCAGCCATCGCAGCGATCAGCGGCTGGTGGGTGACGCAGAGAACTTGGTGTTTGTCGGAGAGTTGGTAGAGTTTTTTGGCTATCGCGCCGGCGACTCTCCCGGAGACTCCGGCGTCGATTTCGTCAAAAATCAGCGTACCGGCGCTTTCTATTTGGGAAAAACAGGCTTTGATGGCGAGTAGAAAGCGGCTCATTTCTCCCCCGGAGGCGATCGCGCCCAGAGGTTGCAGGGGTTCGCCCGGATTGGGGCTGAAACAAAAGGCGATTTGGTCGGCACCGGTAGCGGTTGGGGTACAAGGCGAGATCTCGACTTGAAATTGCACTTTTTCCATTGCTAATGGCTTAAGTTCTCCTACGAGGTGCGTTTCTAGTTTGAGGGCTGCTTCGCGCCGCAGGGTAGTGAGGTGGCTGCAAGCGTCTTTTAATTGGTCTAAAGCGGTCTGATATGCGAGTTCTAAGGCTTCCATTGACTCGCCTCCTTCTAAAAGTTCGTTTAGTTCGTTTTGAATGCTTTGGTAGTAGGCGATCGCTTCTTTGAGCGGCCCGTATTTGCGGCAAATTTGTTTGAGTTCGCGAATTCTCTCTTCTACTTCTTCGAGTCTTTCGGGATCTGCTTCTAATTGTTCGCCGTAGCTGCTAATTTGCCTGCTGGCTTCTGTGGCTTGAGCTAAAGCATCGCTGACCATTTCTAGGATTGGTTGCAACTGCACGTCGTAAACGGCCATGTCGCTTAAAATTACCTCGGCTTTGCTCAACAAGTCGGCGGCTGATGCGGTGTCGCCTTCGTTTTGGTACAGGGCTTGGTGGACTTGGTAACTCTGCTGCTGCAATTCGACGACGTGCCCCAGCCGGATTGATTCTTGTTCTAGCTGTTCGAGTTCGCCGGCGTCTTCGATGTGGGCTTCGCCGAGTTCTCGGACTTGGTATTCTAACAAATCAAGTCTTTGCAGCCGCTGCTGTTCCGACTGACGCCTGCGTTTGAGGGCTGTTTTGGCATTGCTGGCACAGATCCACGCGGTGGCGACGATCGATCGCGCTTCAGCGAGCTTTTTGCCGCCGTAGAGGTCGAGCCATTCTCGCTGGAGGGTTTCTTGTCCGAGGTGGACGGTTTGGCCTTGGGCGGTAATTTCGACCAGCCGATCGCGCAGTTGGTCCATTAACTGGCGGTTGACCAGAATTCCGTTCAAGCGGGATCTGGTGCGCAGAGTACCGCTTGATGCGTTAATTTCCCGGCTGCAAACGGCTAAATTTCCGTCTATGGGTTCGATTTCTTGCTCGCCCAGCCACAAAGCTGCGGCTTTGTCCAATTCAAAGGTAGCTTCCAATATTGCCCGCGCTGCTCCGGTGCGAATCGATCGGCGATCGACTTTCCCGCCCAACACTGCATCGATCGCATCTAGGATAATCGATTTACCAGCGCCTGTTTCCCCTGTAAATACGTTCAAACTCGGGCCAAATTCTAGATCCAGGCAGTCAATTAAGGCAAAGTTTTCTATTCTGAGGTATAGCAACATGAGGAATTGGGAATTGGGAATTGTTAATTTGTAATTAGTAATTGGTAATTAGTAATTGGTAATTGCTAATTAGAGCGAGAGCCTGGAAAATTATTGGTATCCAATAACAACTGTCAACTGTCAACTGACTTCTGCTATAGTTTCAACCAACCAAACAAATCTCCTACCGTCAGCCGCAATTCTCCGGCCCAATTTGGAACTGGCAACACTCCTTCGGGTTTTGCTAAAATTTCCGGTTGCTTTCCCGGTGGACAAATTAATATCGAGCCTACCATCGGATCGATCGGCAAACCCATTTTAGTGCCGTTTTTCAAACAGTGTAAAATATTCCCAGTTACTTTAGTTAGACTCTGGCTGGGAGACAGAATTTCAATTGTCCAATCTGGGTAAGTTTCAAATAGATTAGCAACATCCCCATTTTCATCAACTGGTATTCTTTCCCAAGTAAATACTGTGATATCTGGCACGATCGATCTGCCGCCAACAAAAGTACACCGCAATTCAGGAAAAGCTAAGGCAATTTTCTGAATTTTAACTCCGACATTGATGGCTGGGACTAATTCAGATTGAATTCGGCTATGTTTTCCTTGTGCTATAGGCTTTTGGATGATTTTACCGTTGATATATTCGCTAGCTGGTTCTGTTTCCGGCAGTTTTACAAACTCTGACAAAGTTAGTGTTTTTGTTTGTTGTATCTGTACCATTTTTTACTCCTTTTCATCGAGTAAACCCAAGTGTTTTCTAGCAGCCACCGTTACCATTCTTCCGCGACTTGTCCGCTGCAACAATCCGATTTGCATTAAATAAGGTTCGTATACATCCTCAATGGTTTGAGTATCTTCTCCTGTAGAAGCTGCGAGTGTTTCTAACCCCACTGGACCGCCGTTAAAGTTCTCAATCATTGCTGTCAAAATCCGCCGATCGGTCCAATCTAAACCTAGCGGATCGACGTTGAATAATTCCAGGGCTAGTGAGGCAACTTCGGCATCAATTGGCTTTAAATTTTTGACTTCGCTGTAGTCTCTAACTCGCCGCAGCAAGCGGTTAGCGATCCGGGGGGTTCCGCGAGAGCGGCGGGCAATTTCTGCGGCTCCTTCTGGGGTGATTTGAGTGTCTAGAACTTGGGCGCTTCTTTGGACAATTAGACTGAGTTCGTCTATTTCGTAGTAGCGCAATCTTTGGATCAAGCCGAAGCGATCGCGCAGCGGAGATGTCAGCGATCCAACTTTTGTAGTTGCTCCTACTAAAGTAAACGGTTTCAGGGGTATGCTGCGGATTTTTGCGGTTTTTCCTTGACCGATCGTAATATCTAACCGACAGTCTTCCATCGCCGGATAGAGAATTTCTTCTGTAACTTTAGATAAGCGGTGAATTTCGTCGATAAACAGCACGTCCCCTGCTTTGAGGTTGATCAGCAATCCCACAATATCTCGCGGTTTTTCTAAAGCTGGGGCGGTGGTGATTTTGCATTCAACTTCCATTTCTGCTGCTAAAATTAGCGACATTGTGGTTTTTCCCAACCCGGGAGGCCCGTAGAGTAACAGGTGATCCATAGGTTCGCCGCGAGATTTGGCTGCTGCAATTGCGATCGCCAAAACTTCTCTCAAGTCTTTTTGCCCGATGTATTCAGCTAACCGTTGGGGTCGGATTTTGTCGTCTTGTTTGCTGTTGATTTCGTCGGGTAGTTCTTGCGATTCTAGCAAAGATTCCGCCTGGGGTTTGGCGGCTTTTTTGCGGCGGGCTGGGGCTATGTCTTCAGGTAGATTTGGGTCGGGGGGCTGTTGTTTGGAGGAGATAATAGCCATATTTATCTGCGATCTGGCAGCGGGAAGTGTTTACAATTGTGAGCAGAATCTTTAAAATTATTGAGTTCGTTATGAGTATTCCATCTTCTTTACTAGCATCGGAAAGCATAACTTTTGAGGGGGCGATCGAGCTGACTCAATCTTTACTGTCGTTCATGGAGGCCGATCGACTTTTACAGGCCGACATCGAGCAATCTGTGGCTTCTCTGGTGAAAACACAGAACGGTGCTAGGGGGTTTTTTGTCACCTATCTAACGGACGACCGACAGGAGGCAGATCGCCCGTCACCCGGAGTAGTTGAGGCGCTGCGATCGGCTCCTGAGATCGTAGCAGAACTGCTGGTGAAAAATTTGGCGATGTCGGCGGCAATGGTCGTGCATCATTCGCGCCAGCAAAAGGAGGAAATGGCGGCCGATTCTGCTAGAGTGCAGGAGCGATCGCGCAATTTAATTCAAATCCTGCAAATGCCGGCCTGTCAAACTATAGCGTCGCAAATGCTAGAAAGTTTGCAGAATGGCAACGGCGAGTACGAAGAATTGTTCCGGCGGTGGGGCTACGACGACGAGCAAAAACTAGCGATCGGTTCGGCAGTGCGATCGGCGATCGGCTAAAATAACATCCTTCGCCAGAGTGACAGGTGCTTGATCAAAGCGACGGGGCTGTGGAATAATTGCGGTTTAGTAAAAGCTGCACAATTGTAGCTTGAGTTGATTTAGGTGTGAAGGTAGTGAACGAGGGCGAAAAAATTGCTGAGAACGGTGAAAGGAGTTGCCCAAAAAGCCCGAAGGGTGAGCTGCAGGCTGCCCGCAAGTAGCCAGCGCTGGGCGAAGCTGAATCTGCTGGCAACATTGGTGCGCCGGGACTTGGAATCTCAATACAAAGGCTCGATTCTGGGCAATTTGTGGCCGCTGCTGAATCAGCTATCGCAATTAGTGATTTACACATACGTATTTTCGATCGTCCTCAAGGTAAAGCTCAGCCTTGCAGGCTTCCCGGAAAACAGCGACATTACATTTGGAGTCTGGCTGTTTGCAGGTTTGCTGCCTTGGACTGCCTTCACCAGCGGTTTGATCAAGTCGGGAGTATCGGTGGTGGGACAGCCGAATTTAGTGAAAAAAGTGGTATTTCCTCTCGGTTTGCTGCCCCTAGTGCCGATTTTTACAGCTTTTCTTGAAAGTTCTCTGGGTTTAGCAGCTTTGATTGTCATAGTAGCAGTGTCGTCGCAAAAGCTCAACGCTACTTTATGCTTGCTGCCGCTGGTTTGGGTTCCTCAGTTGCTGCTGACAGCGGGTTTGGGATATTTGACAGCGGGCTTGACGGTGTTTTTGCGAGACATTCCTCAGACATTAGGTGTTATTCTAAATTTTTGGTTTTATTTGACGCCGATCGTCTACCCGGCATCAATCATCCCCCAAGAGTGGCGAGTGTGGATATTTTGGCTGAATCCAATGGCCGCCATCTCGGAGGTTTATCGAGACCTCATACTGCTTGGAGAAGTTAAGCATTGGGGCGAATGGGGTGTCGCCACGCTAATTTCTGCTGCTATATTTTGTGGAGGTTTTGGGATTTACCGACGTTTGCGTCCCGCTTTTGCTGACGTGCTGTAAATTTGTTTGAGATCCAAAGTCAATTCTTCAATCTAAAATCCCAATCAAGGTGTTTGCAGCATCGGAATGCAAGTCCTCATAAAAATCAGAGGACGGTCGTACTCACTACAAACCTATTTTTCCTTCGAGCGGGCATAATATCAATCTAAAATCTAAAATCTAAAATCTAAAATCTAAAATCGGATGACAGAAAATGTAATTTCATTAAAAAATGTTTCCAAATGCTTTAAGCGGTACGATCGTCCAGGAGACCGCTTAAAGGAAATTATTTACCCCAGCAAAAAACTCGCTGACGAATTTTGGGCCCTGCACGATATCAATTTAGAAATTCCTCAAGGACAAACCCTGGGAATCGTCGGCCGCAACGGTTCGGGAAAAAGCACTCTCCTGCAAATAATTGTCGGGACGCTGACGCCTACCGCAGGAAGCGTCGATGTTAAAGGGCGAGTCTCCGCTTTGTTGGAACTCGGAAGCGGGTTCAACCCGGAATTTACCGGGCGGCAAAATGTGTTTTTTAACGCTCAGTTGCTGGGATTCAATCAAAAACAAACTGAAGAAAAGTTTGACGATATCGCTGCTTTTGCTGATATTGGCGATTTCATCGAACAGCCAGTCAAAACTTATTCTAGCGGTATGTTTGTCAGGCTAGCTTTTGCCGTCGCGACTAGCGTCGAGCCAGATATTTTGGTGGTTGACGAGGCGCTTTCGGTGGGCGACGAAGCTTTTCAACGCAAGTGTTTTGCCCGCTTGCAAAGCATTCAGGAAGGTGGCGGAACGATTTTATTTGTTTCTCACGCTGCTACTTCTGTGGTACAACTTTGTACGTCGGCGATTTTAATGGATAGCGGTGAATTGCTGCTCGCTCACACCCCGAAGGTGGTAATTTCTAAGTATCAAAAGCTGATTTACGCCGATCCGGATCAGGTTCAGGGGTTGAAGTCAGATATTCGCACTCTGAACCAACTGACAAAACAGGAAAGTCAAGACAACCTTCAGGATGCTAATTTAGAAAGCACAAAGAAGGAAGTGAAACCAGAACAACATCTTTCCAAACCCAAGGAATATTACGATGAATTTTACGATCCGGGGATGATACCGTCGAATACGGTAAGGTATCCGTCTCGCGGAGCGGAAATTATCAACCCCCGCATCGAGACACTGAAGGGGAATTTGGTAAATCACTTGATCGGCCGTCAAGATTATATTTATACTTACTCTGTCACTTTCTCCCGGTCAACTTCCAAAGTGAGGTTTGGAATGTTGATTAAAACAATTAGCGGTTTTGAGTTGGCGGGTGCTTCTTTGAAGGCTTCTACTCAGTCAGTTAGGTATGTGGAAGCAGGAACGACAATTGTAGTGAAGTTTAATTTTAAATGTTTGCTCAATCCCGGGGTTTATTTCTTGAATGCTGGCGTTGTGGGAACGGTAGATGGAGATTTAACTTATCTGGATCGCTGTGTTGATGTGGCGATGTTTAGAGTTCAGTCTTGTACTGAGTCATGCGGTAACGGCATCGTTGACTTGCTGATCGAACCGTGTTTAACTGTTGTTAATGCTGATTCTCTAGTGAAAGAGCAGTCAACAGAGGTTATCTAAAATTCTGTAAAAACAATGAACGATATCAATTTAGATTTAGTCGAAAATCCCGTAATCAAAGTATTTATTCAAGATCAAACTAAGTTTCCCGAAAATTTTAAATTGAATATCTGCGAAGACGATGAAATGTATTTGTTCAGCTTGAACAACGTTAAAGACGATCGCGATCGGGCTTTGGTGCGCTACTATTCGATCGGGCGTCGCATCTTGGATACGGTTAAACAAGTTGTGGAATGGCATTTTGGCAGTTTTGAAAATGTCCCCTCTTTTCTAGATTTTGCCTGCGGTTACGGTCGATTTACCAGGTTTTTGATTCAGGAAATACCGCCGGAACGAATTTGGGTTTCTGATATTTATGCTAATGCGGTTAAGTTTCAAACTGAATATTTGGGCGTCAACGGTATTGTCTCGACGGGAAAACCAGAAAATTATTTAATTGACCGCAAGTTTGACTGCATTCTGGCTAATTCTTTTTTCAGCCATATGCCGGAAAGAACTTTTACAAGTTGGTTGCAAAATTTGTACGATTTGTTGACTCCTAACGGCATTTTGATGTTCAGCGTTCACGATGAGTGTTTGCGCCTAGCTAATATAGAAATGCCGGCCAATGGTATTTTGTTTAGTCCTCAAAGCGAAAGCCAGTCTTTAGATAAGGAGGAATACGGCACAACTTATGTAACTGAAAAGTTTGTGAGAGAATGTGTCGAGCGAGTTAGCGGCGGCAAAGCTTTTGTTCACCGCATCAAAAAAGGCATATGCAGATTTCAGGATTTGTATGTTGTCACAAATGACCTAGTTAGAGATTTTTCGGAGTTGAAATTCAATCACCACCCGGAAGGATATATTGATGTTGCTGCTTTTACGAATAAGGAGAATTTGTATCTAGAAGGATGGGTGGCTGATGTGAATCTCGACGGTCGAATTGAGGAGCTGCAAGTGCTGGTAAACGGCGAGGTTGTACAGAAATGCGAGCCTTTTTACGATCGCCCGGATGTGGCTGGATATTTTGAAACTGATGTGGCTTTGCAGTCGGGTTGGAGCTGTTATTTACCAAAAAACACTGTAGGGCTGGAGGATGTGTTAACAGTCAAAGCAATCAATAACTACGGTTGGGAATGGATTCTGGAAAATAGCACTGTGAAATCGCTGGTTAACCAAAGGCAATCGCAGTCTTTGTTGGGGTCTACTCAAACCAAACTCAAATTACTCGAAACTCAGTTAGCGTCAGCTAGGATAGAATGGGAGCAAAGCCAAAGTAAGTTAATGATTACTCAAACAAAGTTGGAAGAATCTCAAACAAATTTGCAAGAAACTCAAACTCAATTAGTTTCAGCTCAAATGCAATTGGAGCAAACTCAAAATCAGTTAGTATCTGTGCAAATGCAGTTGGAGAAAACTCAAAATCAACTAATTAATGTCAAGCAAGAATTAGAGCAAGCGAAGTGTCGGGTTTTGGCAATGGAAAGCAGCAAGTTCTGGAAACTGAGAAGCGCGTGGTTTCAAGTCAGGCGATCCCTGGGCGTAGCGGGAGAGTAGCGAGTAAATTTGGTGTGGGAATTAGGGCGAGGGAGATAAATTGTGAGTACAAATGACAGCAAACCGTCGGTTTTTATTGTTACCGGAATGCACCGTTCCGGTACGTCTTTAACAGCTTCTTTGTTTCAGAAAGTCGGGGTTGATATTGGCAAAAAGTTAGTGGGCCCGGCCGACGGAAATGTGAAAGGTCATTTCGAGAATGTTGATTTTGTGGAGTTTCACAAAAGTGTTTTGCGATCGCACGGTATTGATGAACTCGGCTGTACGTTTAAAAAAACGATTCCGGTAGCAGCAGAATACGTGGAAATGGCCAAAAGAGCGATCGACCAAAATCAACTTCCTCACAAACATTGGGGTTGGAAAGACCCGCGAACCGCCCTTTTTTGGGATTTTTGGCTGAATTTGCTCCCGGAAGCTAATTTTATCTGTGTTTATCGATCGCCCTGGGAAGTAGTCGATTCCCTTTACCGCCGGGGAACCGATGTCAGCTTGCTGCAAAATCCCGAAATGGCAGTAAAAATGTGGATTCACTACAATCAAAAAGTTTTAGAACTTTACGAACGTTTCCCCCATCGCTGTCTGCTAGCAAACGTTTACCCCATCGGCAACACTCCCGAACTTTTCCTCGATCGAGTTAACGAAAAATTTAATGTTAACTTAGGTACAATACCTGCCGACAATTTTGAAGAATCTTTATTAGTCAACGATATTGTTAACAGTCACAGACCAACTTTAATCGAAAAATATTTTCCCGAAGCATTAGAACTATATGAACTTTTGGAAACCCAAGCTGGCAATCTCAGCAGCGAATCGAAAGGTGCGATCGATCGAGTTATTAATTTCCCCGCATCTCCAGTCTGGCCATTTGAAGATTGGCTAAAAATCCGCTTGCTGGAAAAACAGCAAAAAACCAGCTCTTCCGAACTCAAACAGTGGCAAGAACAATTTCACCAGGCCCAGGCGAAAGTCTTGGGATTAGAGACAGAATTAGGAGCAACTCAAGTACAGCTTGCAGGCAAAGAATCAAATTTTCAAGAAGCTTTAGCAAAACTCCTCGGATTAGAAACAGAATTAGGACAAACTCAGGTACAGCTTGCCGGCAAAGAATCGCAATTTCAAGAAGCTTTAACAAAAATCTTAAAATTAGAAGTAGAATTAGGGCAAACTCAGGTACAGCTTGCCGGCAAAGAATCGCAATTTCAAGAAGCTTTAGCGAAAGTATTAGAATTAGAAACAGAATTAGGACAAACTCAGGTACAGCTTGCCGGCAAAGAATCGCAATTTCAAGAAGCTTTAGCGAAAGTATTAGAACTAGAAGCAGAATTAGGGCAAACTCAGGTACAATTTGAAGAGACTGAGTTTATATTGCAGCAAAAGTTAGCTGAGTTAGTTCAGCTAGAAACAGCACAAAGTCAAAATCAGGAAAGATTAAAGGATACTCAGGAAAAATTAGAACACTCCCGCCAGGAAAATGAAATTTTTCGGGCAGAACTTGCTAGAATCAAGTCTTCAATATGGTGGCAAGTGAGAGAAAACTTGGGGGAAGTTCAGCGCAAAATCCGCGACTTCTTCCCTAAATTTATTTTTTCGTTAGATCGACCCACTACTTGGCAAGTTTGCGATTCCAACCTGCTAATTGTTGGCTGGGTTTTTAACCAAAAAAGAGAGACTACAGCAGTCCGCGCCAGAATTAAAGACCAGAGTTTCGCAGGCGTTTACGGGATAGATAGAACTGATATAGCGCTAGCACACTCTAATATTCCGGCAGCGAAGAAATCAGGTTTTACAATTCAATTGGAAGCGCCTGCAGGACGGCACGAAGTGCTGTTGGAAGCCCAAGACGAGCGAGGTAAATGGCATTTGTTGGCAGCTTATCCGCTGTTAGTTTCAACGATTCAAGCATCCTTAGATGTACCGGTGGTGTGGGAACAGCGTCAGGGTCAAATTTTGTTTGCAGGTTGGTGCTGCCACCACGATCGCAAAATTGCTAAATTAAGCTTGTTGTGCGGCGATACTTCTGTAGAATGCGCCTACGGTTTGCGGCGAAAAGATGTCGGCGAAGTGTTTCCCGACTGGGTTAACAGTTTGGAAAGCGGTTTTGAAGCCCTTGTCGATTTGCCGCCAGGGGAATGGCACGTTTCTCTGCAAGCTGAGTTAGAAAGCGGGGAAATTTTGTATTTTCAAGCGCCTAAAATATTGACTGTGCGGCGCTACCATATCTGGCAGCGAAGTGCAGATAAGTTTGAGGAGTTATCAAGGTTTACAGCCGCAATTCAGCAGCGGGCGAGGGAAAGAAAACAGCGTCTCGGCAGAATTGTTCCCTTGCCCTGGGAAATTGTGAAGGTGATTCGCCAGTTGGGAAAGATTTACCGCCAGCAAAAACAGTTTAGTGCGCCGGGAGATTTGCTGCCGCCTGCGGGTTTTGTCGTGCCTAAACCTATTGATAGGTATGACGCTTGGCTGGAGGTGAATCAGTGGAACGATCGCGCGCGCGATTACTTAATTTCTCGGTTAAAATCCTGTCGGGAACCCCTGCCAAAAATTTCGGTAGTAATGCCAGTTTACAACCCGCAGATAGATTTTCTCGAAAGTGCGATCGCTAGCGCGATCGATCAAGTTTATCAAAACTGGGAACTCTGCATTGCCGATGATTGCAGCACCGATTTCACTGTGGCTGACACTTTGAAAAACTGGGCCCAAAAGGACGATCGTATCCGCATCACATTTCGTACAGAAAACGGCAACATCAGCGCAGCCACCAACAGCGCCGCCGCCCTCGCAACAGGCGACATCATCCTGTTTTTAGACAACGACGACGAACTAACTCCCGACGCATTAGGCGAAGTCGCCCTATATTTTGCAGCGCATCCAGCCACCGATTTTCTCTATTCCGACGACGACAAAATCGACACCAAAGGTCGCCGGTTCGCCCCGCAATTCAAACCCGAATGGTCGCCGGAACTGCTGCTTTCCTATATGTATCTCGGTCATTTGTGCGCCGTCAGAAGACACATTTTTGAACAAATAGGCGGTTTGCGGATAGGTTTTGAAGGCTCGCAAGATTACGATTTTGCCTTGAGAGCAACCGAAATTTCTCGCCACGTCGCGCACCTGCCGTTAGTGCTGTATCACTGGCGAACCGCACCCGGTTCTACAGCCATATCTGGGGCCGCGAAACCCGCCAGTTTTGCCGCAGGTCAAAAAGCCATTCAAGACGCACTAAACCGCCGAAAAATTAACGGCAATGTCGCTCAGCACGCATGGGCAATTAAAGAAAATTTGGGCATATTTGCCCAGGATTTCCCGGATAACGGCCCATCAGTAACGGTAATTATTCCTACTAAGAATCAGCTCAAACTGCTGAAAGCCTGTCTGGATTCTCTAGAAACTACAGCATACAAAAATTATCAAGTTGCCGTCATCGACAACGAAAGCGACGACCCGAAAACTCTGGAATATTTAAAGGAATTAACTTGCCAAGTTTTGCGGATAAAAAATACTGACGGCAAGTTTAGTTTTGCAGCAATTAACAACCGCGCTGCCGAACAAGTTGATAGCGAATATGTATTGTTTTTGAACAACGATACTGAAGTAATTAACCCGCGCTGGCTGAGTCAAATGGTGGGATACGCTCAAATTGCGGGCGTGGGTGCAGTCGGCGCGAGGCTGTTATATCCCGACGGCAGAATTCAGCACGCGGGCGTAATTCACGGGCTGCATCACGGTTTGGCGGGTCACGCTTTTAAGCTGATGAACAGCGACAATCGAGGCTATCTTTCTCAAGCGATGGTGACGCGAAATTACTCTGCGGTAACAGCGGCTTGCATGATTACTCCGCGTCAATTGTTCTTAGAATTGGGCGGTTTTGATGAGGAGAATTTTGCTGTTGCTTACAATGATGCAGATTACGGATATCGGCTGTTAGAACGGGGTTATCGGTGCGTATATTCTCCCGATGCGGAGTTGTTGCACAAAGAAGGAACTTCTCGGGGTTTTACCGACAATCCTCAAGAAGTGGCGGCTTTTAGGCGCAAGTACGCGGGGAAAAATGACAGTTTTTACAGTCCGCACTTGTCTTTAGAAGATGAGTATTTTCATATTCAACCTCGACGGGTTTTTATGAAGGAAGAAGGTTCGGCAACGGATTTTGTAACGGATGTAACGGATGTAACCGAGAAGGAAAAACTAAAACTTAATGATTCTGGTTTGTTGGTAGCAGAAGCGGGGAATCTGATTCATCGTGTCAAAGTTTTGATGTGCAGCAATTCGCTGGATTTCACTGGTGCGCCGCTGCATCAGTACGAAATCGCGGTGAAATTGGCGGCTGAGGGTGTGATTAAGCCGATCGTACTTTGCACAACAGAAGGGCCACTGCGTCAAGCTTACGAACAGCAGGGAATTGAAGTAATTGTGCGCGACAATCCTCTCGAACACATCTACCAGCGCGATGCTTATGATGAAGCCATCCGCAGTTTTAGCACAGAAATTGCCAGTTTAAAAGTAGATGCAATTTATGCCAATACTTTAGAAAACTTTTTTGTAGTTGATGCGGCGCACCAAATGGGAATTCCTGTGGTGTGGAACGTGCACGAAAGCGAACCTTGGCAAACTTATTTTAACAGGTTTGGTTCTGAGATTGCGGCGAGAGCTTTAGAGTGTTTTCGCTTTCCTTACAAAGTTATTTTTGTGGCGGATGCAACGCGGGACAGGTATTTGCCTCTCAACAGCCACCACAATTTTACAGTGATTCACAACGGCTTAGATTTGAGCAAACTGGAAAATTCGGAGAACTCTGAATTGGCTAGAAAAACTTTAGGTGTTGCAGCGGAAGATGTGGTAATTTTGCTGCTGGGAACGGTATGCGAACGCAAAGGTCAGCAGGATTTAGTTAAAGCACTTTCACTTTTGCCTGACAAATGGCACAATAAAATTAAGTGTTTTATTGTGGGCGATCGCCCGAGTATTTACAGCAATAAATTAGCCGAGTTGGTGGGAGAATTGCCAGAAGAGTTGCGGCAAAGGGTGACAGTAGTCCCGGAAACTGGGGAGACGGGAAAATATTACAAAGCGGCTGATATTTTTGTTTGCACTTCTCGCGTCGAAAGTTTTCCGAGAGTGATTTTGGAGGCGATGGCTTGCGATTTGCCAATTGTTACATCGCCGGTTTTTGGGATAAAAGAACAAGTGCGACCGGGAATTAATGGTTTGTTTTATACGCCCGATCGCCCGGACGAATTAGTGGCAGCTTTGATAAGTTTATTGGAGGATAAATCTTTGCGGCAGCAGTTAGCTGAAAACGCTAAATATGTCTTGGATTCACTTAATACTTTTGAGGAAATGACTCAAGCTTATGCAGAGATTTTCTGCGAAGCATATTTCAGCCGTCATTAGTCATCTTACAGTGCCAGCGTCCCCCCCAGTGAAGGTCAGTAACTCACCTCGTAGACTTTTGGCAGGATTAAATATAATTTGCCAAGAATTGCGGAACATATTGAAAATTGAGCCATCAATACTATAAAATAATCAAAAATGAACGATGAAAAAATGACCGATCGCCCAAGAGTAGATTATGAAAGGGCCTGGGACAGTTACGCCCAACAGTGGCAAAAAACTAATGCCGAACTTGCCCATATTGGCGATGAATGGATAGGTAAAGCTGCCGGTGCCGCCAACTCCTTAGCCGAATACGAAGCGCTAATAGAACAGCAATTTATTGCACCGTACATCAAAAAAGAACATACGGTTTTAGAAATTGGTATCGGCGGCGGAAAAACTGGTTCGCTGCTGCTGAAATATTGCGATCGACTAATTTGTGCCGACATTTCCAGTCAAATGCTGCAAGCGGCGCGATCGCGCTTGGGAGACGATCGCGTTTCTTACGTCAAACTCGACGGTTTAACATTGGACGGCATCGCTCCAGGTTCAGCCGATGTCTGCTTTTGTTACGATACAATGGTACACGTAGAGCCGGTAGACATATTCAACTACCTGACTCGAATTCCCAAACTGCTGCGGGGCGATCGAATTTGCGTGTTTCACCACACAAATATTTTTAGCGAATTAGGGTGGCAAAAATTCGCAAGCGAGTGGGACAAAAACTTGCTAGGGCACAGAGACGGCACAGCCTTTTCAGTTATGACTGATACAATTATGGAAAAATTTCTCCATCATTTAAACTATGAAATCATCCTGAAAAATACATCTTCAGTACCGCGAGATTGTGTCTGGATCTGTAAAGCACCAACCCCCAATGAATAAAACCAAAGCTTTTTAGCCGAATCAAAATATTTTATTCCAACAGTCAACAGTCAACAGTCAACAGTCAACAGACAACTGACAATGAAAGCATTATTTCTCCATCCCAACTTCCCCGCCCAATACCGCCACATTATCACGGCTTTAGGCGCAGATCCCAAAAATCAAATTGTTTTCGGCACTAAAAACGAGCGCCCAGAGTGGAACATTCCCGGCGTTCGCAAAGCAGCATTTACCCCCAGCCGGGAACCCCACGCGCAGACTCACCAATACGTCCGCCCTTTAGAAAGTGCCGTCATCTACGGACAAGCCGTATTTAGAATGGCAGAACAACTCAAAGCCGACGGTTTCGTACCCGATATTATCTGCGGACATTCCGGTTGGGGCCCGACATTATTTGTCAAAGAAGCTTTTCCAAATACACCACTTTTGTGCTATTTCGAGTGGTTTTATCATGCTATTGGTTCAGACGCAGATTTCGACCCAGCGGAACCTTTAACAGTTGACGATATGGCCAGAATTAGAATCAAAAATGCGCCGATTTTGATCGATTTATACTCTTGCGATTGGGGTTTATCACCAACTTATTGGCAGCGATCGCAATTTCCGCCAGAATTACAACAAAAATTATCCACACTCCACGACGGTGTAGATACCGAATACTTCAAACCAGACCCCGGTGCTAAACTGGTTTTGCCTAACTTAGACTTGTCAGGCGTTGATGAAATTGTCACCTACGTATCGCGGGGAATGGAACCTTACCGAGGTTTTCCCGAATTCATTGAGTCGATCGCCTATGTGCAAGAACGCCGCCCCAACTGTCACGTCGTAATCGTTGGTTCCGAAAGAGTTTGTTATGGGCGTTCTTTACCCAACGGCGAGTCTTACAAAGACTATATGCTCAAAAAAGTCCCCCTAGACTTGTCGCGAGTGCACTTTGTCGGGCCCCTACCTTACGGACTGTATTTAAAAGTAATTCAAGCATCCGACGTACACGTTTATTTGACCAGACCTTTTGTGCTATCTTGGTCCATGATTGAATCTCTATCAACCGGATGTTTAGTAATCGGTTCCGACACAGGGCCAGTCAGAGAAGTTATCCGCGACGGAGAAAACGGTTTGCTAGTCGATTACTTCTCACCGAAACAAGTAGCCGATCGCATTGATGAAGTTTTAGACCATCCTACCCGCATGGCAGAAATTCGCGTCAAGGCCCGTCAAACAGCATTAGAACGATATAGTTTAGCTAAAATGCTGCCGCAACATTTACAACTGATCGAGCAAGTAGCAAATCGTTCGATGCCGCCTACAGTTGGTATGGAACCAGAACGGGAATTAGCAGCCTCTTTTGCAGTGAGAATGTAGCTAATCAAGTTGGTCAGGACGAAAGCCATCGCCACAAGCGCTGCTGTGCGACTACAATGCACAGAAGCGCCCACTATCCTTCGATCCCGGTAGGGAGACGGCAGGATACAGCAGTGCCTTGTCCCTACTACTTCATAAACCTGCAATACGCTGTATAACGCACAGCCAGGAAACGGCAGTGCCGTTTCCCTACAATTAATCCGGGTAGGGAAACGGCACTGCCGTTTCCTCTGTGTCATCAGGAGTGCAACCGGAATTGATATTAAATATTTTGACAGCAGTTCGTCAATCACTTCTAGGCTAGTCGCCAACTACCTTCGAGAGCAATAATTTAATCCTCTCAAATCACTTCTGCATCCTGTGTTGCTTGAGAACTTTAGCGGGACTAACAAATGAAATGCCCTGAGAAAAGGATGTACTAATCATGACTGCTTCAATGACAGGCTCATAAACCGTTTTTTCTGCAACCCATTCCACAATAAAGTTGGCACCTGAGCCTCCACTTGTATCATTTGCTGCAATGAAAAAATTTGTGGAAGCAAGCGGCTTGAGTTCTACAGGACTTTTAATATCCTGCCTGATCAATTGCCCATCAGTATCGTAGTAACGCACAGAAGTGATAATAATCGAATTTGTCAGATCCGTATTGCGAATACTGAGCGTGGCTGACAATTCCATCACATCATTCTGGCTGTTGTAGTGATAAATATGCGAGTAAATAGGGACATATACGGTTTGTCCCATCACAACTTTTGTTTTATCTAACGTGACCGATCTCAGTGAGGTTTCACGTTTTATATCAGGTTGTTGCCTTTGTGAGGTAGTTTGCTCTGAACAAGAGGTAATGACGATCGCGGCGATCGCCCAACCAACCCAGAAATGCTGTTTCAGCTTCATCGGCATTCATCCAAATACACCACATACATTGCAGTTACGCCTACAGCAGAGTGCACCTTCTCTCTCGTTTGAGGCGGCTTAGCGATAAGGTTTGAGCGGCAGTTCAATCTGAAACGTTGAGCCTTTGCCCACTTCACTCGTCACGTGAATTTTTCCACCGTGGGCCTGGACAATCTGTTGGGCGATCGCTAGCCCCAGTCCAAATCCACCACTATCGAGCGATCGCTCAGTGTCCACCCGATAGAAGCGATCGAAAATATAGGGTAAGTCCGATTCTGGAATGCCGATGCCCGTGTCGAGTACCTGAATGATTGCCCAGCCTGGATGGGAAATTAAGCGTAATTGTACCATTCCTCCAGCAGGCGTGTATTTACAGGCATTGTTGAGCAAGTTTTCGACTACCTGCCGTAGCAAATCAGGGTCAGCCCATAATTCGCTCCGTTGCTCAGAGGGTTTGTAGGTTAGTTTGAGGTTCTGAGATTGTGCAAGCGGAGCGAACTCGGTTGCTAAATTGCTCAGCAGATCGTTGAGATTGAGTAACTTGAGCGATTCAGGCACAAGCCGTCCTTGATGACGAGCTAACAGCAGCAAATTATTCACCAGCAGTCCCATTGATTTGGCACTGTCTACAATGTTTTCCAAGGGGGGGTGGTAGCGCGAGTCATCAATCGCAATCATTAACCCAAGCTGGGCATTGGTGAGGATGGCAGAGAGGGGCGATCGCAACTCATGGGAAGCATCGGCTGTGAACCGTTGAAGCTGCTGATAGGCTTGCCGAATCGGTTGCATAGCCAGCCCACTGAGAAACCAACCTGTGAGGGCAATTAAGCCCAGTGTCAGCGGGACAGCGAGAGTTAGCACAATCTGAAGCTCAGTGAGCCTGTTTTGAGTTTCTGTCAGGGGAGTTGCAACCTGAAGATAGCCAAGCACCCCGGTTCTGCCTTCGACTGGTAATGTCACCTGACGCAGCCAGATCCCTTTTCCCAAAAGTGGATCAGTCGATCGAACAGTGAGATAACCAAAGGACGTATTTAACTGCTCTGGGGAAGGAGTCCCAAAAAAACGAACCAGCCGCCTTTGTGCGTTAAACCAGCGCACATAAATCAGATCTTCTGCAACGGGATGAGACCCACTGCCTAACAAGGGGACATGACTCAGATCGACCCGGTTCTGGTTTTGGCGAACTTCATAATACACGCTGGCAGCCATGACTCTAGTTTTGTCATAGAGCAGTCGGTCAAGCGCCTCTAGTTTATCTTTTACCTCAATCTGGTAAATCACCCCCGCAAACAGCACGAGAATGCTTCCCATTGAGAGGGTGAACCAACGAGCCAGATTGCGACGACTTTGATTAAACACGGCTTGCCTTGACGATCGTTACTTTTCAGGGGAAGTGAGGCGATAACCCATACCGTAAATACTCTCAATCCAGTCTGCCGATCCTACAGCCTGCAAGCGTTGGCGGAGTTTGCGAATTAGAACCGCGATCGCATTGCTCTCTGGTTGGGTCCCCCATTCCCACACAGCTTGTTCAATCTGATTCCGAGTCAAAACTTGCCGGGGATGACGCATAAAATACTCTAACAACTGAAACTCGCGACAGGAAAGGGAAACGGTTGCACCTTGTCGCTCGACGGTAAGAGAATCGAGGTGGAGGTGCAGATCCTCAAGGCTGAGCGTATCTCCTTGCCAAAGGGGCGATCGCCGTCTTAATGCCCGCACTCGTGCCATGAATTCAACCAAATCGATCGGTTTCACCAGGTAATCATCTGCACCGGCGTCTAACCCGGTCACTTTTTCAGGCGTGGTGTCTCTTGCCGTGATTATCAAAATCGGCGCTGTTTTCCCTGCGGCTCGATATTGACGACAGAGATTTACCCCGCTGATATGTGGCAACATCCAGTCCAAAATCAACAAATCATAATCTTTTTCTGATAACAGCCACTGCGCCGTCTCTCCATCTTTTACCCCATCCACGCTATGTCCTGCTTGAGCTAGTACCGTTTGCAGCGGCATCAGTTGCTTTGGGTCATCTTCCACCAGCAAAACTCTCATATCTCGGCTCGCTTCCTTCACAGCTTGCAGTTTTCAGCATTAGAGTTTGAGGCGATTCGCGCATCTTCTTTAAGCTAGATTTTAGGATAGAGCAAGTTGTATTAAAGTGCAAAAAGATAGTAGGAGCCTCAAAACGGATGGGAAAGAATAGCTGATGATTAGACGTTGGCTAAAAGCATCAGGTGCAGAATTTTGGTTGCCGCTACCGTTTGTGGCGATCGCGTTTTGGGTTGGTTCCAGTTTCCTAATGGCTCAAGAATTACAACAACCCCAGATCGCAAAGAATAAACTTCAGGCAGATACCCAGCTTAAAGCAACGGTTTCTGTCAATATATTGCTGATCAACGCGGTGATTAACCGAAAACAAGGAACGACCCTGGTTGCGGTAGAAACAGCAGAACCCATTTTGAAGCGATTGGAATTAGAACTGCCAATGACTGACGCAACCCAGATAGAGAAAGCGATCGCGCAAGAACTACAGTTATCGCGTCAAAATGTTCGCCAGTTAGTCCGTTACGAGATCGTTGACTAAGGATCGCGAATTAAATAATTTACACTCTTGAAAGTCGGGTCGGATCTCGTAGCCCCTCCAGAAAGGGCTGGCTACGAGATCCCATCCCACAAGAACATCGCGCATTGTAAGTTATTTAATTCTCATTCCTAAGTTTATTGTTTCAATATTGCGATCGCATCCAGTCAAATAAGGTTGGCTAAGCCATTGATTTCCTGGCTGCGATCGCGCAATTTTTTAAGTGGCAAGAGCCTTTGGCGCTTGCCACTTCACTGTTAGGAACTACTGAGTGACGATTTCGTTAGTGATGGAAACATTCGCTGCAACTTGCCGAGCGATTTGTTCTGCCAATGCTTTTTGTTCGGCCGTTTGAACGCGCCCGGTTAACACAATCGCATTAGCCCGATCGTCTGCGTCCAAATCGAATTGCTTGAGGGTGGTATCGGAGTCTAAGGCATCTTCTACGCGCTCGGCAATATCGTCAATGTTTTGATTGTCAGCCGTCTGTGCGGTCGTGGTTGCAGGCGGAGAAGCGGTTGGAGCAGTCGTATTTCCAGTGGCAGTTGTGGGAGCAGAAGTAGATGGAACTGTTGTCTGTGAAGTATTGGGCGGGTTGCAAGCACCTAAACCCAAAATTGCCACAGTGCTGACGCTGATTCCTTTTGCAAATAGCTTTAATAATTGCATACTCTTTGTCTGTTTTGTTTGTTTTGAAACGCAATTTTGCCGATAAACCTCAGCATGAAGTCTTTGAGCATTTCAATTTAACAAGTGAATGTACGATAGTTCATCCATCAAAAGGAATGCTTTTTACAACTCTATTAATAAAAGGCAACAATAAATCACATCCAGTGAACTAAGGTTGGCAAATCTATAAGTTATCTCAATCGGTTGTCTGCCTAAGTATAGGAAGCAAATGTGATCCAAATGTGAGTAACAGAAATCAGTCGATCATTTTTCCCTCACTTTCATCAATGACGCTAGAAACAAGACGAAATAACAGAGAAGCACTTGGCTTGACAAGAAACGTTATGACTGCAACCAATGTAGAAAAATTACTAGAACACTCTTGGCATCACCTCTCTGTCGAGAAAGTGGCTCGGATTTTAGAGGCCGACCTGGAAATAGGCCTATCTTCCGACGTGTCAGCGGAACGGCGCGAGATCCTCGGGCCCAATCAACTAACGGCTCAGAAGCAGCAAAGTGCGTGGTTGCGATTTTTTCAGCAACTGAATCAGCCGCTAATCTACATTTTGTTAGCTGCTGGGATAGTTACAGCATTTCTGAAAGAGTGGATTGATTCAGGGGTAATTTTGGGGGTGGCTCTGACGAATGCCACCATTGGTTTCGTTCAAGAATCAAAGGCAGAAAATGCGATCGCCGCTTTAGCAAAATCTGTTGCAACTGAGGCAACCATTCTCCGCAACGGTCAAAAGCAAGTGGTTTCATCCAGCGAACTGGTTCCTGGCGATCTCGTCTTGCTGTCTTCTGGGGATAAAGTGTCTGCGGATCTGCGACTGATCGAAGTCCGTGACTTACAGGTCGATGAGTCAGCGTTAACGGGAGAATCTGTCCCGGTTCAGAAGCAATCCCGGGCGCTAGAGGCAGACGCTGCACTGGCCGAGCGCACGAACATGGCGTATACCGGAAGCCTGGTAACGTTTGGACAGGGACGCGGACTGGTCGTCAGCATTGGCGAGATGACCGAGACCGGACACATTTCCCAACTGATGCAGCAAAGCACCACGTTGGAAACCCCGCTGAGTCGCAAAATTGACAAATTTAGCACAACCTTGCTCTATGTAATTTTAGGCTTAGCTGCCTTCACCTTTGCCGCAGGCATTGCCCAGAGATTTTCTTGGGTTGAGGTGTTCAAGGCATCTGTGGCGCTTGCAGTCAGCGCAATTCCTGAAGGCTTACCCGCGATTTTAACGGTGACACTGGCGATCGGGGTTTCCCGGATGGCAAACCAACACGCCATTATTCGCAAACTTCCGGCAATTGAGACGCTGGGCAGCACCACCGTGATTTGTTCCGACAAAACCGGAACCTTGACAGAGAATCAAATGACTGTTCAAGAGATCGATGCCGGTGGAAAGCGTTATCGGGTTAGCGGTGGAGGATATGCACCACACGGGAAAATTTCTGTAAACGGACACTCCGTTGACCTGGCGAACGCACCTGCCTTATATGAATGCCTGCAAGCAGGATTGTTGTGCAACGATTCTTATCTAGACGTGCAAGACGGGAACTGGACTGCGATCGGCAGTCCAACGGAAGGGGCGCTGGTTGCGGTAGCCCAAAAAGCCGGGTTAATTGCTGAGAAACTCGAGGAAGCGCTTTGCCGGCTCGATACACTGCCGTTTGAATCTCAGTTTCAATACATGGCAACCTTACATGACGATCGTCCAGAACGGTTGATTTATGTCAAGGGTTCAATTGAGGCAATTCTCAAGCGGTGTCGCCAGATGCTTGATGAAGAGGGAGAGGCGATCGCCATCAACAGGGCGCCGATCGAGCAAACCGTGGACAGGATGGCGAAAAAAGGGCTGCGAGTTCTGGCACTTGCCAAGAAAGTTGTACCCGCTTCTCAATCTTCAATTGAGCATTCTGATATTGAGCAAGGGTTAACTTTTTTGGGTCTGCAAGGCATGATCGACCCGCCTCGCCCCGAAGCAATTCAAGCAATTCAAGCCTGTAAGTCTGCTGGAATTCAGGTCAAGATGATTACGGGCGACCATGCTAAAACAGCAGCAGCGATCGCGCACCAAATGGGACTGAATCAAACCCAAGAGGCTCCCGTTTTTACCGGTCAAGAACTCGCTCAAATGAATCAGCAGCAATTCGCCAATGCTGTCGAACAAAGCTGTGTATTTGCTCGTGTAGCGCCAGAACAAAAGCTTCGCATTGTCGAAGCACTTCAGTCTAAGGGCGAGATTGTGGCGATGACTGGAGATGGAGTTAACGATGCCCCCGCCCTGAAGCAAGCTGATATTGGGGTGGCGATGGGCATCACGGGTACTGAAGTGACAAAAGAAGCCGCAGATATGATTCTGACGGATGACAACTTTGCTTCGATCGAGAAAGCAGTTGAGGAAGGGCGCACGGTTTATAAGAATCTGCTGCGGGCGATCGCCTTCATCCTGCCCGTGAATGGTGGAGAGTCCATGACCATCTTGATTGCTGTACTTCTGGCAACCCCACTACCCATTTTGCCAGTACAAATTCTCTGGCTGAATATGGTCAGTTCAGTCGCGTTGAGCTTACCGTTGGCATTTGAGCCGCCCTCTCCCGATGTCATGCAACAGCCGCCTCGACCTGCCAATGAACCGCTTCTGTCTCGCAGGCTGACGGCTCGGATTCTGACAGTTTCGGTATTTAACTGGATTGCGATCTTTGGGATGTTTGAATGGATCGTCCAAACCACAGGCAATGAAGCTCTAGCCCGGACGATGGCAATTCAAGCATTGGTTGCAGCCGAAGCTTTTTACCTGTTAAGTATCAGTCGCTTCGTTCCGGCGATCGTTGCCAAACTGCGCGGTAAAGATGAATCAGTTGGCTACGCAGTAGCGATCGGCATTGGCGCTATTTTCATTCTCCAATTCCTGTTCAGCCAATGGGGCGTGATGAATCAGTTATTCGACACTGAAGCTTTGAACGCAATCCAAGGCTTAATTTGTATCGGATTCGGACTGCCAATGATTGCTTTGTCAGCTTTGCTAAAGCGTTTTGCACCTCTGAACTAAGTGGTTTTTGTGATGGGGCCATTCACAGCGGCTTTACACACTATTTACCAATTTTGTAGCGTTGAATATTGAATATTTCTCATGACTTACCAAAATCTAAAACGTGCTAGCGGCTTATTTACTAATCATCGAAACGTAAAGCAGGCGCTAGTTGAGCTAAAAAGCAGGGGCTTCCCCATGCACAAGATTTCAGTGATTGCTAAACCTTCTGACAATGATGATTTGGACTCTCTGGGTGTGCAGCAAATTTTAATCACAAGAGCAGCAGGCGCACAAGTAGGCGCGATATACGGCAGCATACGACTAGGTTCACTAGCCTTAATTGTTGGACTCAGCAGCCTGCTAATCCCCGGTATTGGTCAGGCAGTAGCGGTGGAAAGCATTTTAGCAACTTTCTTTGGAAGTGGGATTGCTGCAACTGCTGGCGGTCTATATGGCGCAGTTCAAGGATGGTTGGTGCCAGAAGAACAAGCAAGAATTTACAATAACAGATTTAACCAGGGAGATTATTTGATCGTCATGGAGGCAAGAGAAAATGAGATCGTTATTGCTGAACCTGTCCTTAAACGTTGGGAGATTCTGACGTGGCGTGTCTGTGATGCTACGTAAATTCAAGGTAAGAAACGACGATTACCTTCAAGGAATTTATTCCGGCAAATCAGAACGTCCAAAACCATTTAAAAATTTGATTCTCGATGGCTTTGGGCGATCGCTCTTTTACTCGTTGCATATAAATTGACAACTTCCAGTACCCGCCGCTTCGGCAAGCGCGATCGGGTCGGCAACACTTCAGCAGAGACTGTTTAAAAAAAATTTAAAACCAGCACAATTAAGAGCAATTAGCATCCTGTAAGGGTTTGGAAATCATCCAGATCTACCAAAAAAATTGCACTCTAAAAACGATCCGATAGCTCAGCCAACTCATAAATCTTGTTTTAGCTTCTTCAGCATTCATCCAAATACACCATATAAATTGCAGTTACGCCTACAACAGAGTGAACCGTTTCCTGTAGACTAAAACCGTAGTTAATCTGTCAATTTCTTTGAGGAAAACGAGTTTATGAGAGGAGTATCGGCGATCGAGTCGATTGTAGCGCAAGCACCTCCCTTGGGCAGCGAGCCTGCTACAAATAGCCAAACGGCAGGAGTCATTCCTGAATTGGTCATCATCTTGATCATTCTGCTGCTGATTGCAACTGTTGTGGCACTCGTAACCCAACGGTTGCGAATTCCCTATGTGACGGGCTTAGTGTTAGCAGGCTTGCCCATTACGGAGGTTTTGTCGCGTCGAATTGGTTTAGACCCCTCTTTAGTATTAAATCTTTTCCTGCCCATTCTGATTTTTGAAGCCTCGATCAATACCGATATCAGCCGTCTCCGCAGCACCTTTAAGCCGATCGCCCTGCTGGCGGGTCCAGGCTCGATCTTTTCCTCAGCAATTATCGCTGTTCTGGTTAAATTTGGGCTGGGGCTAGACTGGATTCCTGCGTTGCTGATCGGAGTCATTCTGGCAAACACTGATACAGTCTCGATGATCGCGGTTTTTAAAGAGATCCGCGTGCCTTCTCGATTGTCCACCATTGTTGAGGGAGAAACTCTGTTCAATGATGCGGCTGCTCTAATTTCATTTAATTTGGTTTTGGTAATTTATGCGACAGGCTCTCTCACCGCTGTGCAAGGCGTGAAGGAACTGCTCGTGGTTGCTTTAGGTGGGGCAGTGGTCGGGGGTGTTTTAGGTTACTTGAGCGTGCCGATATTTGTTCGCTTAAACGATCCGTTGAGTAGCCTTTTGCTAACCGTCGCTCTGGCATTGGGAACTTTCCAAATCGGACAATTTTTAGGCGTATCGGGCGCGGTGGCGGTGGTCATCGCCGGACTTGTTTTTGGCAACCTCGGGCTGCCTCGCAGTTCGTCTGCCTCGGATCGGATTACCTTGCTGAGTTTCTGGGAATACGCTGGTTTTGGCGTCAATACGTTTATTTTCCTGCTGATTGGGATTGAAATTAACCCGCTGACGCTGTGGAGAATTTTGCCATCCATTTTATTGGTCATTCTGGCCTATCAACTGGGACGGATTCTCTCGGTCTATTTGTTATTAGCGGGGCTGCGTTGGTTCGATCGCCCCATTCCGCTACGCTGGCAGCACATTTTGGTTTTAGGAAATATTAAAGGGTCTCTATCAATGGCCTTAGCTGTTGCGATTCCCTTGACCCTACCAGGACGAGATAACATCATTGCCCTGGTTTTCGGTGCAGTTTTATTCTCCTTGGTCGTACAAGGATTAAGTTTGCCGTGGATGGTAAAACGACTAAAAATTAGCCGTGTTTCTGATGTAATGCAGGAAGCTGGGCAGTTACAGATTCAGTTGATCGCTTCCAAAGCGGCTCAAGATGAGCTAGATAGTTTGCTGAAATCTGGCGTGTTGCCGAAGGCAGTTTACGAAGAGTTATGGGCATCGTATCAAGCACGAGTAGCACACTCTGAGCGAGTGCTGCGCGATCTCTACAACAAACATCGGGCCGGTCAAATAGAGGGCGATCGCAGCGGGTTAGATACGATTCGACGGCGATTGCTTCTAGCAGAAAAAGGAGCAGTTAGCGATGCCCTCCGCAAGCGAATTGTTCCAGAGGATCTGGTTGAGCCTTACATCAAAGATTTGGATGAGAAACTTCTAAGGTTGGCAGATGACTAGCGCGAATGCCGAGGTAATCAATCATCTGGTGAACTAGCTCTGGACGAGTAACAACGAGAATGGTAGAGCCTGATTCAAGAACAGTATTGCCGTTCGGAATCTCCAGATTGGCGCAGGCATGGCATTGATAACCAATAATCAGCGAACCTGTTGGAAAACCAGGGTCTTGAGCAATTTGAGCAACGGTGCGACCTGCCACATTGCAATCGCCTGGAACGGGCAGCTTTAGCACCTCGACTTGTCCTTGTTCAAAGTGCATCATCGATTCGATTTGAGGGTATTCAATCGCATTTGCCATTGTTGCGACTGCCAAATCAATCGTGCTGATGATGTGACTGGCTCCGGCAAGGCGATAGGCTTCCATGAATTCGCGATCGCGCATTCGCACCACAATATGGGAAATGCCATAGCTCCTGGATAGGGTGATCAGCGCTAAATTCAGTGCATCGTCCCTGAGTGCAGCAACGACGGCGTTTGCTTGTTTAATTCCGGCTTCCAGAAGCACCGTTGTACTCACCGCACTGCCTTCAAATGCCATCACTCCGATTTTTTCACGAGCAAAGCGACAGGCAAGCGGGTCGGCATCGATGATGGCAACCGTATGACCGACTTTTAATAGCTGCTGAGCTAAACCCAGCCCCATCATTCCTGCTCCACCAATTAATACGTACATGAGTATTTGTCACCCAAAAATGAACTTTCAAGATCGATCGCTGTGAGTGAGATTGTGTTGAGTTTCTATCAGTTTAATCGGCTTGTGGGGTGACTTTTACCTGGCTTATCTATTACTTGTTCCACACTTAGTTTAATCTGCTTGTGGGGTTGGTATGGGAGCCAGCCCCTCAAGTGATTTTCCTCAGTTAGGTACGCAGCGGGAACCCTACATAATCTTAGGCACTTTAAAAAACTCTCCATCGCGATCGGGAGCTCCCTCCAAAATACTTTCTCCCTTAGCAAAAGGTTGCAAATCGTCCGATCGCATTACATTACTAACATCGATCGCCCGCGTCGTCGGCTGCACCTTACTCGTATCCAGTTCACTCAACTGCTCGAAATAATCCAAAATACCGTTAAGTTGACCAGTAAACTGCTCTTCTTCTTCCGGCGTTAATTCCAATCTCGCTAAATTCGCTACTTTCCGAACTTCTTCTCTGTCAATCATAAAAATCGGGAATGGGGAATGGGGAATGGGGAATGGGGAATGGGGAATTAGTTATTAAGAACAATAACAAACAACAAACATAGAACAAATAACTAATGCCCCATTCCATGTCCATCCTAGTTAAAAATACACATCAATTTGCGATCGGCCTGTCGTCTTCAGCCAATTTTGCACTTCAATGTAATTGTTTGGGGCCAAGCGAATAGCCTCTTTCCAATAATCCGCAGCTTTATCAAACAGCCCTTCCGCCGCTTCAATATTGCCCGCTTCCTTTTCCTTTTCGCCTTGATAGTGATAAATCACAGCAATATTATTCAGCGCTTGCGGCATTCTCGGATTGAGTTCCAGGGCCTCGCTGTAATACTCCAAAGCTGTATCGTGTTCGCCGTTGCTAGTATGGATCAGCCCCATATTGTACAAGACATAACTGCGATCGTAAGGATCTTCCTCCAGCTTCAGCGCTTCCTGATAATTTTCCAGCGCTTCAGCATATTCGCCATCTGCTTGAGCTGACATACCATCCCGGTAATAAGCAAAAGCTTCCTTCGCCTGCTTTTTCGCCGGCATAATCTTCAGGATGATATCAGCCATTACCGTGAAACTTTTGTCAATAAAGTTATCGTTGCGTTGAGTTCTGGGCATATGCGATTCTTTGGTTAGCGGCCAATCAGAAAGATTAGCCTGTAAAGTTTTCCTATTAATAATTGCGCCACTGTTGTAGTGGGCCGTTGTGTTGAGGGCGCTAAAAAGTTTAGTCGATCGCAACTGCGAACCTTACAAGACGCCCTTGGGTTTAACACCCGCGCAAGCTCTATCTATTTTATAGAACTCTTGCAAGACTTGCAAAAAAACTAGATTTCTTTAACATATCTCTGGCACTCTACACAAAACTTACAAAAACCCGCGCCGAAGGGAAAAGTTTTGCTTTAGAGTGAAGGGGCGATCCTGTTCTAGGGCTTGCCTTCGGCTCGAGAAAGCTAACGCCAACGGGCGATCGCGCACCGTACCCTACTAACTTTACTCACAATCCCCTGCTGTTGCCCTTTTGGCAAACCAGTAAATAGCCTGCCGAGGAGAAATTCGATGCAAAGTTTTATTAAGCTATCCGGGTTTAGCCAACCCTTAAAAGTTATTCGGCAAAACACTAGCAATATTTGGCTCCAAAGTCAAGGGCAGCCCAAAAAATTCAGACACCAGGACACCAAAACCAGCTCGAATTCCCGCAATATATAATAAAAATAACCGGGTAATTTTCACAGAGAGAAACCTATGGCTCCGAATCCCACCATTATGCAAGCCGTCGAACAACTTGGCTACCGCGTTACGGTTGGAGACGTGGCGGCAAAAGCTGGATTAGATGTCAATTTTGCCCAACGAGAACTGTTAACCCTCGCCTCCGAAGCAGGCGGCAACCTGCAAGTAGCAGAATCCGGCGACATTGCCTACCTATTTCCCAAAAACTTTCGAGATATTTTGCGAAACAAATTCTTGCGCTTGCAGTTGCAGGAATGGTGGCAAAAAATCTGGCGTATTCTATTTTACCTGATTCGGATATCTTTTGGGATAGTGCTGGTAGCTTCTATCCTCTTAATTTTTGTTGCTATTACGCTTTTACTCTCCAGCAGCAGCGACAATAACGGGGGAGGAGAGAGTGGCGGCAGCGACAGAGGCGGTGGTTTTTTCTTTTTTCCCTACTTCTGGAACGACTTACTCTGGATATTTTACTGGAACCATGACGAACCTTACTACCAGCAGCGATCGCGCTTGACTGACCAAAAACCCCAGATGAGTTTTCTGGAAGCAGTTTTCTCCTTTATATTTGGAGATGGCAATCCGAATAAAAATCTAGAAGAGCGTAAATGGAGCGATATTGCCACGGCAATTCGCAACAATCGAGGCGCAGTCGCCGCCGAACAAATTGCCCCGTATCTCGACAATCTCGGACAGGGATACGCCCGAGAATACGAGGAATATATGCTACCAGCCCTAGCTCGTTTTGACGGCCGGCCCGAAGTCAGTCCCGAAGGGCAAATAGTCTACCATTTCCCGCAATTGCAAACCACAGCCACCGAGAGAAATTCTGAACCAGTAGCAGCTTATTTGCGAGAAATTCTGTGGCGTTTCAGCAACGCCAGTTCAGGACAAATCATGCTCGCAGCAGGGTTAGGAGCCGTCAATCTGGTCGGTGCGTTAGTTTTAGGAAATTTATTAGCTAAAAGTGCGATCGGCGGTGGATTTATCGGTTTCGTCAGCGCTATTTATCCAATGCTGCTGATTTACGGCGTCGGATTTCTCGCAATTCCTTTAATTCGCTACTTCTGGATTCAGTGGAAAAATAGCCGGATAGAAGCCCGCAATCAAGAGCGTCAGCAGCGAGCCATGTTATTAAATGAACCAGATACCAACTTGCTCCAAAAACTTGCCTACGCCCGGGAATTTGCAGCAGAAAACGTTCTGAATGGAACCGACTTAGCTTATACAACAGAAACCGAATTAACTCAACAAGAACTAGAACAGTCAGCAAAAATAGATGCCGAATGGCAGCGAAGGATCGATCGATTTTAGATTTGAGATTTGAGATTTGAGATTTAGCAGTTTTGAGGCACAATCTAAAATCGTCAGTCCAGGACTAATCAAGACCCAAAAAATCGGTTTTTTTGACCAGAACAAATGGTTGCAACGAAGTATTTTTGTCCCTCAAACTCGGTTGATGCCTAAGTGGCGATCGTAAATCTCAACTCCGATGAACGTTTGTAGTGAGGACTGAAATTCTCATAATTTTCTGAGAACTTTACTCCTGACTGCAAACCTGTTTGATTGGAGTCGATCGCTGGGACAGGATATGACAGTCAATCGATTTTAGATTTTAGATTTTAGATTTTAGATTGACTTGCGCGAGATAAATGCTCTTTCTTGAGGATTTTCGATTTTCGATTTGGGATTGATTCCACGGATAAATCACGTGGCGGGTACCACCTTTGAAATTCTTGGTCAAATTTTTGGCGCGTGAGACTCTTTCGTATTCCTGATTTTTTTAACAACCTTAGGGCGTTTAAAAATTAAACTATTTTGGTCGTACTTCGAGTCGTGGCTCAGAGCCACGAGTTCCCACCCATCCTCCCCTAACTGATTGACAAATAGATGTAGCGAGCCTTGTTTCCAATCTCGCTGTTCTTCACCGTTTACATATAAACTAATCAGCTTGTTTCCAAAAGGATACATATTCGCATCGACAAATAAATACTCCCACTTTTGCATAGCAATCCTTAATGTAGTTAGTCATCAGTCATCAGTCATCAGTCATCAGTCATGCCCAATTCCCAATTCCCAATTCCCAATTCCCAATTTCCAATTCCCTGTATTCACGACACGGAAGTCACGGGTACAAGAATAGCTGTTTTTCTCTTATTCCTTCCCCCTTCCCCCTTCTTCCTTATTGCTTATTCCTGATTCCTGATTCTTTCTTTCTTGCCCATTCCCAGCAGTTACTGCACTGCAATTCTAGCCAAAGCAGTACCCCGGTAATAGTGCAACAAAATCTGCTGGTAGCCGTATCCCTGTCTGGCCAAATTGTAGGCCCCCCACTGACTCATTCCTACAGCATGGCCGAAACCTTTGCCAGCAACTTGAAAACCGGTAGGAGCTTGGCCGCTGTTCCTTGGGTTCCCACCGCCCCCGTACTGAGGAATCACGGTAAAGCGGGTACTCCTCAAATTTAAAACCCGGCGTAAATCGGCGCCAGTCATGACCCTAGAACCGCCATCTCCGACTACTTTCATCCTCAAAACGCTGCCGTGAGCGGTAGTGCGTTCTGGCTTCATCGAGATCACATTGCCCACGCCAGAAATCCTATTGCTGATTTGAGCCCGGGAAAAACTTTCTTTCCATTGGTAAACCGGCGCCCCTTGGTCGAAGTCAGGAACAGCACGCAGGTAAGGCAGAGGTTCTGTCCAAACATCCTCGACATTTTCAGTATGGCCCCCAGACGCAGAGTGGAAAGCGGCTAAAATAATTTGACCGTTGTAGGCCAGAACTTGACCGGCGGTTGCATCGACTGCGGAATAAGTGCCAGAAGATTCTGTTTGCAGTCCTTTGTAAACCTGCGAAGACTGAGTATTGTCCACGTCGTAAAGCTCGGTTTCGCTTTTGAGGCGCTGGTGGATAGCGTAGGAACGGGCGGCGACTGCTTGGGCTTTCAAAGCCTCTTGAGGCCAATTGCCACTCATTTCGGCACCGAGAACGCTGTAGAGATATTGTTCGATATCGACGTAGTTGACGGCAGTCAAGGCTCCTTTTTCGGGAACTAGAAGCGTGCGTCCCCGATACCAGCGATCGCCAATCCAAACATAACCGTTTCCCGTCGGCTCGATCCAAACTTGGTTGGCGGCCCAGCGACCTATCGCCACTGTTCCCGATCGAAATTGAGCTGACTGAGAACTGTTTGCCGGCAGTTCGCCCAAATTGCGCCCGCTACCGTCGCGGATTGCAGCCTTAGTAGAACTGCCGACTTTTATCTGACTTGCCCCGTCTTGTACCGCCACTCGCAAGATCAGCGCGGCCTGTGCTGGGGCTACCATTACCAGCCAAAACAATAGCGAAATCCAAAAGTAGCGTTTTTTTAATGTCGAAAAAACGGAACCCAAAAATACTCCTGACTGCATTTGAAAATTTTCCTCCTGTGCTGTATGAGTTTAAAAATTTTTCAGGAAAGGGAAGGCAAAGGAAAAAGGAAGGGGAACGGAAGAAACAAAACGTTAGAATTGGGTCGATCGCCCTGTGCGCTTGTCAAAAATGATTCGATCGACTAGATGTTGGCAGGAACCGCGATTTATCTCGGTTCCTGCCTGCGACTATTTCCTTTAGGTCGGATTGACCGCACTCTGGATATATGTAACATATTTTTTAAGACTTAATTGAGGTGATTTGACTCTTGCAGATTACATTTCTCGGAACTAGCTCCGGTGTCCCCACGCGATCGCGCAACGTTTCCAGCATCGCCCTCCGCTTGCCCCAGCGAGCGGAACTCTGGCTGTTTGACTGCGGCGAAGGAACTCAGCACCAGTTTCTCCGCAGCGACCTCAAAGTCAGCCAACTAAGCCGCATTTTCATCACTCACCTGCACGGCGACCACATTTTCGGCTTAATGGGTTTGCTAGCTAGCTGCGGTTTGGCGGGGAATGTCAAGCGCATCGATATTTACGGGCCTCCGGGACTTGAAGAATATTTGCAAGCTGGCGTTCGCTATTCTCAAACTCATTTTTCTTACCCGGTTAAGGTACACAAAATTCACGAGGGAGTCATCTATGAAGATGACGAATATATTGTTAGCTGCGGCCCTTTGAAGCACCGAGTTACTGCTTTTGGTTATCGAGTAACTGAGAAAGATCGTGCGGGACATTTTGAGGTAGAAAAAGCGAAGGCTGCGGGTATTCGTCCCGGGCCGCTTTACGGTCAATTAAAACAAGGAAAGACGGTAAAGTTATCGGGCGGGCGAGAGTTTAAAGGTAGTGATTTTTGTGGCCCCGATCAAATCGGGCGCAAGTTTGTTTATTGTACTGACACGGTTTTTTGTGACGGGGCCGTGGAATTGGCGAAGGATGCTGATTTGTTGGTTCATGAAGCTACTTTTGCTCATCAAGATGCTCAAATGGCCTTCGATCGCCTGCATTCAACTTCCACAATGGCGGCTCAAGTTGCTTTGATCGCTGGGGCGAAACAGCTAATTATGACGCATTTTAGCCCGCGCTATGCTCCGGGAAATGCGATCGTCCTGGACGATTTGCTCAAGGAAGCGCAGGCAATTTTTCCGAATACAAAAATGGCCTATGACTTTTTGACTTACGAAGTGCCCAGGCCTGTTTCAAACGAGGGTTAATCTGACCTGAGATGTGACAGCATTTTCAATAATGGCGATCGGGCGGGTTCTGGGGCCCGATCAAAACTTACGTATTGGCTGTGCTGTTTTAGAGTGGTTGAAATCTCAAGGTCATGGTAAAATGTAAAAACTAATTCTATGGCGTTTTATGTCAAATCTTGAATTGTTAGCCCAACTTCGGCAATTGTCTCGTGCCCAAAAGTTTCAAATGATGCTGTTTTTAATAGCAGAATTGGCGAAAGAAGAAGCAATTGTAATGGGTAATGAATCTGCTGAAATTCTATATTCAGTGCATACTTCTAATGGTGCAGCAGAGCAATTGACGCAGTTACTAGAAGTAGAGCAGAAACAAACTCAAAATGTTTAATAGTAGGCGATATCCTTTTCAACCTAAACGAGATGGAATGGGTGTTTTAGCTGATGTTCCGTATCTGCCTTTAACACTAACTTATCAAAATCGTTCGGTTGAGGTTATGGGTTTACTGGATACAGGAGAAGCGTGTAAATGTTTTGCCCTATAATGTTGGGGTGCAGTTAGGGGCAATTTGGGAAGAGCAAAGATTTTCTGTTACTTTAGCGGGTAATTTAGCGAGTGCTGAAACGAAAGGGTTATTAGTCTTGGCAAAAGTAGGGGACTTTGAGCCAGTTCAGTTAGCTTTTGCCTGGACTAGGGTGAATAATATTCCGATTATTTTAGGTCGCACTAATTTTTTTACTGAGTTTGATGTTTGTTTTTATGGATCACAATTAGCGTTTGAAGTGTGTCCTAAATTGAGGGAAAGATGAAAGTAAATACAGTCCCAAATGTAGTGCAAATAACTTGTCTGTGTGCTTTGGTTCTTGTGTTTAAGATGAAGGATATGTCGGAAAATCATAGATACTGTAAAATATATAATTTTATTCAGTAGAAGTTGACAAGATACAAAATATGCCGTAGTTTGGGCTTATATCAGGTATTTATCCTGCATTTGCGGGTTAACGCTTAGTTATTCCTGTGCGCGTATCTTGTAGAAACTTGCAATACTTCTGAGATGATTACTTCGATTCGATCTAGCGACGGACAAAAAGTTGTGGCGCGAGATTCGCAAAAGCAGGATGGTTCCTTCTTCTGTCCCAAATGCCAGAGTGAAACTATTCTCCGCAAAGGTCGGGTCAAGGTGCATCATTTTGCTCACAAGCCTCCGGTGGTTTGTCAGTATGGGCAAGGTGAATCTGAGTTTCATCGGGTATGCAAGCAGACTATTTTCGACTGCTTGAATCAAGATAAAAGCGTGATTGCTTGCGAGTTGGAAAAAGATTTAGGCAAGGTTGTTCCTGACATTTACTTTGAGAGCTACACGGTCAAGGTTGCTATCGAGGTTCAGGTTAGCAGCTTGACCGTGAGCAAAATAGTTTATCGGACGAAAGAATATAATTGCTTAGGCATCTATGTTCTTTGGCTGCCAGTTTTCGGCGACGCTCTCGAAGCTGAAAGGTATGCACCAAAGCAGTGGGAAAAATGGTTACATGCTGCGTATTATGGTCGGGTTTACTACTGGCTTCACGGTCTGAACGTAGCGGCTGTTCACTTTGACGAGTACCAACTCTGGGTGGAGGAATCAAACTGGTATAGTTCAGATGGTGACGCAATGTCTGCAGGTGGTTATTTCAAAAAGTCAAAAAGGTATCGCACGCCTAATCATGGTCTTACTCTAAATATCTTGCAAGATTTTCAACCAGTGAGCCGACAAGGTTGGGAAGGGGGAGATATTTCTGTCCCTAAGAGGATGTTTTAAAAGGGTCGTTTGGCCTCATAGTTGGCACAAAGAAGCATCTAAGTATGGGCCCAAACCTTGATTTATCGTCTCAGTTAAGCCCAATCATCAGGGCTAAATTATACCTGACCGGACTTTTAAAACATCCTCTAACTGCAAAATCTTGACTGATAAGCACGCGCCTTGGTGGAAATGATGATCCGGCAACTCCACAACACAGGCACATTGTCGCCTAAATGCTTCGCCTCTAGGAACATCTAGGCTTAATCAGGAGGGGGCAAGAGAAATCAATTATTCAATCTAAAATCGAAAATCGAAAATCCAAAATCGGTCGATCGCCCCCAGCGACGGCCCAGGATAGCCAATGGTTGCTACAATCGGGAAAGGTAAATGTTGTGGCTAACACTACAGCCCCTAATGCTGCAAACTAAAGCTAATTATTAAAAATCTGCCTCTCCTGCCATGTTTAAAAATCTGCTCGGCGACCCCAACGCACGTAAGCTTAAGAAATTTCAGCCTTGGGTAGCTGATATCAATATCCTGGAAGAAGACTTCCGCGCACTCTCAGACGACGGCCTCAGAGGCAAAACGGCGGAGTTTCAAGAACGTCTGGCAAAAGCTAGATCTCTCAATGAAGAAAAAGAGATCCTAGACGAAATCTTGCCGGAGGCTTTTGCAGTCGTGCGGGAAGCAGGACAACGGGTTTTAGGAATGCGCCACTTTGATGTCCAACTCCTCGGGGGCATTATCCTGCACAAAGGCCAAATTGCCGAAATGAAAACCGGTGAAGGCAAAACTCTCGTGGCCACGCTGCCGGCTTACCTCAACGCCCTCAACGGTAAAGGCGTACACATCATCACCGTCAACGATTATCTCGCCAGACGGGACGCGGAATGGATGGGACAGGTGCACCGCTTCCTGGGATTGACTGTGGGACTGATTCAGCAGGGCATGGATCAGGTGGAACGAAAGAAAAATTATAGCTGCGACATTACCTACGCCACTAACAGCGAAGTCGGCTTTGATTATTTGCGCGACAACATGGCTACTGTCATGGAAGATGTAGTGCAGCGTCCTTTTAATTTCTGCGTGATTGACGAGGTTGACTCGGTGCTGATTGATGAAGCGCGGACGCCTCTAATTATTTCCGGCCAGGTGGAACGCCCCAGTGAGAAGTATATACGGGCGGCTGAGGTAGCTGCTGCTCTGAGAAAGGAAAATGAAGAACATTACGAGGTTGACGAAAAGGCTCGGAATGTGCTACTGACCGATGAAGGGTTTGGTGAAGCTGAGCGGTTGTTGGGTGTTAGGGATTTGTACGACCCGGCTGACCCTTGGGCGCATTACATTTTTAATGCGATTAAGGCGAAGGAATTGTTTATTAAGGATATTAACTACATCGTCACTCCCGATCGCGAAGTCGTGATTGTCGATGAGTTTACCGGCCGGGTGATGCCGGGACGGCGCTGGAGTGACGGTTTGCACCAGGCGATCGAAGCGAAGGAACGGGCGGAAATTCAGCCGGAAACTCAGACGCTGGCGACGATTACTTATCAGAATTTCTTTTTGCTTTATCCGAAGCTGTCGGGGATGACTGGGACAGCAAAAACTGAAGAGACCGAGTTTGAGAAGATTTACAATCTGGAAGTGACGCTGATTCCCACTAACCGGGTTACCAGCCGCACAGACCTTTCCGATATGGTTTACAAGGCTGAGGCTGGGAAGTGGAATGCCATCTCCCAAGAATGCGCGGAAATGCACGATATGGGTCGGCCGGTGCTGGTGGGCACTACAAGCGTGGAAAAGTCGGAGTTGCTGTCGCGACTGCTGCTGGAGAGGAAAATTCCTCACAATTTGCTTAATGCTAAACCGGAAAATGTGGAGCGGGAATCAGAAATTATCGCTCAAGCCGGACGCAAAGGCGCTGTGACGATCGCGACAAACATGGCGGGACGCGGTACTGATATTATTTTGGGCGGTAATTCTGAGTACATGGCGCGCCTGAAGTTGCGGGAGTATTTTATGCCCCGGATCGTGCAGCCCGAGGATGACGAAGGGTTTTCGGTGGTGCAAGTGCCGGGTATTAGCGGCCGCCCCGCACCTCAAGGTTTTGGTCCGACTGCGAAAAAGGTAAAGTCTTGGAAAGCTTCGGCGCAGATTTTCCCGACGCAGTTATCGAAAGATGCCGAGCAAATGCTCAAAGCAGCCGTGGAATTGGCGGTGAAGGAGTACGGCGAGCGATCGCTCACGGAATTGCAAGCCGATGATATCGTGGCTATAGCTTCGGAAAAAGCGCCGACAAAAGACCCGGTAATTCAAAAATTGCGGGAAGCTTACAATTTAACTCGCCGCGAATACGATGCTTTTACTAGCACGGAACACGATGAAGTCGTGCAGTTGGGAGGCTTGCACGTCATCGGTACCGAACGCCACGAATCGCGCCGGATCGACAATCAGTTGCGCGGCCGGGCGGGACGCCAAGGAGACCCTGGTTCTACACGGTTTTTCTTGAGTTTGGAAGACAATTTGCTGAGGATTTTTGGCGGCGAACGGGTGGCCGGTTTGATGAAGGCTTTCGGTGTTGAGGAAGATATGCCGATCGAATCTGGAATGCTGACTCGTTCCCTCGAAGGCGCTCAGAAAAAAGTCGAAACCTACTATTACGATATCCGCAAGCAGGTATTTGAATACGACGAAGTGATGAACAATCAGCGTCGAGCAATCTATGCGGAACGTCGCCGAGTATTGGAAGGTTTGGACTCCAAAGAACAGGTAATTAGGTATGCCGAACAGACGATGGATGACATCGTGGGAGCATACATCAACCCCGATTTACCTTCGGAAGAATGGGAAATCGACAAACTTGTGAGCAAGGTGAAGGAATTTGTTTATCTGCTGGCTGACATGACACCGGATCAGCTAGAAGATTTGTCCGTTGAAGAAATTAAAACTTTCTTGCACGAACAAGTCCGCAATGCTTACGACATGAAAGAATCGGAAGTTAATGCAATTCGAGCTGAATTGATGCGCGATGCGGAACGGTTCTTTATTTTGCAGCAAATTGATACTTTGTGGCGCGAACACTTGCAACAAATGGATGCTTTGCGCGAGTCTGTAGGGCTGCGCGGTTACGGTCAGAAAGACCCGCTGATCGAGTACAAAACTGAAGGTTACGAGCTGTTTTTGGACATGATGACGGATATCCGCCGCAATGTGGTTTATTCGCTGTTCCAGTTCCAGCCGCAGCCGGCAATGCAAGTTTCGCCAGAGATGGTTTGAAAATAGTTACCGGAAATCAGGATACGGCGAGTGCCTTAGTCCCTACAATTAATCCGGGTAGGGACACGGCACTGCCGTGTCCTCTATATCATTACCAATGCAAACGGAATTAAGCAAAATAATTTAAAAAAATACAGAGGTTCGCATTGAAATATTGTATAACCTAGAATTATGCCAACTATTTTACGAATAGACCCTTACTGACTTTACTTTTACAGCCATGAACCAAATGAACCACCTCATGTTCATATTGACCGAGACAAATTATTGGTTACATTTTGGTTGGAGTCAGTCAGTTTAGGAAACAACTTTGGTTTTAGTGCTAAACAACTTCGTAAAATACAGTCGGCAGTACAAGAAAATAAACAAACGCTATTGGAGGCTCGCTATGGGTATTTTGGCGATTCGAGCGGACGAGAGAGTTAAGCACATTCATTTTACAGAAGAAACCATTAGTGTTGATTTGATGGATGGACGAATCATTACCGTGCCTTTAATTTGGTATCGAAAATTGTTTCATGCAACTAAAGGAGGTATTTAAGGTAGATTGGAGATTAAAGCCAATCTTCTTGATCGCTTTTTTGTCGCCTGTAAACCTCACCTGTAGCGTGAATTTTACGGGTTTGTTCGTAAAGAGTTTCTTCCGTATGATTCCATTGTTGCAGGAGTTTTTTTAAGTCTGATTGAATATCTCTAGCGCCGGGAAAGCCTCGGTAGCGAATGATTAATCTTGCTAATTCTGATAAATTGTAGTCGGTTGCTTCTGAGGCTAATAAAGTATCGACACTGGCTCGATCGCGCTTGTATTGCGGGTGCTGCTGATCTTGATTTTTCGGTGCTAAATCCATGTTAATTGTTCGGAAAATAATTTTAAATTTTGTTTAAATAATCTTGTTTACTGCTTTTGATACAATCCAGTATTTTTGCCTATATCAGGCTGTAAATCTAGAGCTTTTTTTTGATAAAACAAACCTTCATTGATTCGCCCTTGTTTTTCCAAAATATTTCCTAAATTCCAATAAGCAGCGGCTAAATCTGGTTGAATAGCAATAGCTTTTTGGTAGTACATTATGGCATCATCAAGCTGCCCTTGTTTGTAAAACATACTGCCCAAATTAACATAGGCTTCGACAAAATTCGGGTCAAATTCGATCGCCTTAGAATAGGCGCGAATAGCTGCATCTATTTTGCCTTGGGCTTGCAGGATATTGCCTAGGGTTTTGTAGGCTGCGGCAAAATTGGGTTGGTGGCGAAGTGCTTGGTAACAGGAGGCGATCGCCTCTACATATTTCTGTTGCCTATAATAAACTTCAGATATCTTGCTGTGTGCAACAGCCGCATCCGGTTTGAGTGCTAGTATGTTTTTGTATTGGGCGATCGCCTCATCAAAATTTCCTGATTTCTGAAGGTTCTCGCCCGCTGAGAAATACTGCTCTACTAACTCGGAATTTACAGTCATAGATTTTTAGTTTAACAGCCGACACTACTTTACCACAGATGTTGATTAACCAGCGCAATTCTTACAGATATTCTGACTATTTTAGACTTTAAATTTGTTTGTGTACCAGAATGGGAAAAAAATAGTATGATTATTTTTAACCAGCATCAACGCTAATTCCGGAGCGAAGCTCATGGCATCACTAGCAGGAAAAGTAGCAATTGTGACAGGTGCCTCGCGGGGAATAGGACGCGCGATCGCCCTCCGATTATCCCAAGAAGGCGCATCGGTTGTCGTCAACTACGCCAGAGGCGCAGACCAGGCTAAAGATGTTGTGTCAGCGATTGAAGCAGCGGGCGGCAAAGCGTTAGCCGTGCAAGCTGATGTCAGCAAAACCGCAGAAATTCGCGATTTGTTCGATCGCACTATCGAAACCTATTCACGAGTCGATATTTTAGTCAATAATGCAGGAGTAATTCTTTACAAACCTGTAGCGGAAGTTACTGAAGCAGAATTTGACAATATTTTTGGAATTAACGTCAAAGGCACGTTTTTTGCTTGTCAAGAAGCTGCTAAACGCATGGCAGAGGGAGGCAGAATTGTCAATTTTTCCAGTTCGACAACGGCGATAATGATGCCGGCTTACGGGGCTTACGTGGCGGCAAAAGGCGCGGTGGAACAGCTAACTCGATCGCTGGCTAAGGAATTGGGCGATCGCCAAATTACAGTAAATGTCATTTCTCCGGGCCCAACGGATACAGAACTTTTCACTGGCGGCAAAACCGCCGAAGAAATACAAAAATTTACTAAAATGATAGCTTTAGGAAGACTGGGAGAAGTGGAAGATATTGCCGATGTAATTGCATTTGTGTGCAGCGAACAAGCGCGGTGGATTACCGGACAAAATATCCGCGTTAACGGCGGAATAGCGTAAATTTGTCAAGTAGTTGATTGCAAAAGATACAGCATATTCCAGGTTAATGAAGTACATTCAATATCCCCGTAGGGACAAGGCAGTGCCGTGTCCTTACCCGCAGTACGTTTAGCCGTCATGATACGATCGGGATTAAAATTTAAAAATCCCGCCCCATTGTTGCCCCAAACAATCAGGAGAAAACAACCGTGAAAGCCGCTTACTACGAACAAATCGGCAATGCCAAAGATGTCCTCAAAATTGGCGAAATAGATGTACCCAAATTAGGTGCAAATGAAGTGCTGATTAAAGTACGCGCATCCGGCATTAACCCATCCGATGTCAAGCAGCGCAGCGGTTGGGGCGGACTGACAATGCGACACCCGCGAGTCATTCCCCACAACGACGGTGCTGGGGTAATTGAAGCAGTAGGAAAAGACGTATCGCCCTCAAGAATTGGCGAACGAGTTTGGATTTATGAAGCCACATTGCCCCGCCCCTTTGGCACGGCGGCAGAATATGCTGTAGTATCCAGCGAACAAGCTGTTTTGCTGCCAGATAATACAGAATTTGTAGCAGGTGCTTGTTTGGGAGTTCCGGCGATGACAGCTCACAATTGCGTTTTTAAAGATGGTGCTGTAACGGGGAAAACAATATTAGTTGCAGGCGGCGCGGGTGCAGTTGGAAATTATGCAATTCAATTAGCAAAATGGGGCGGCGCTAATGTTATTGCAACTGTAAGTTCGGCTGAAAAAGCAGAAATTGCCAAAACTGCGGGAGCTGATTATACTGTTAATTATAAAACCGAAAATGTAGCGACACGAATTAAAGAAATTACGAAAGGGGCAGGAGTCGATCGCGTAATTGAAGTGGATTTTGCTAGCAATCTCGAAACCAACTTAAAAGTCCTCAAACGCAACGGTGCGATCGCTACTTACGCTTCTGATTCCGATATAACGCCTCAAATTCCCTTTTACTCATTAGTTTACAAAAATCTAACCGTTCATTACGTGCTAGTTTATGTGATGGACAAAGCAGCCCATCAACAAGCGGCGGCAGATATTACAACTTGTTTAAAAGCAGGAGTTTTGCGCCACGTTATCGCTGAAAGCTATGGTTTAGACGAGATTGTCAAAGCGCACGAAATGCAGGAAAGCGGAAGGGCGATCGGCAATTTGGTTTTAGTTGTCAGTCATTAGTCGTCAGTCATCAGTCAAATCCGGTAGCATCGGAATTAATATTACCCACAGTCAGGACACGGCACTGCCGTGTCCCTACAAAAATCGGGGTAGGGACACGGCACGGCGCCGTGTCCTCGGTATCATTCCGGTGCAACCGGAAACGATATTACTGCTTGCCTAACTCAGGGCGATGAACAAATCAAGGAGACAGCCGCCACACCTTAATCGTGTCGTCAAAACTGCCGCTGATCAGAGTCTTGTCTTGAGGATTAAAAGCCAATTCCACCCAAGTAGAATGACCTTTTAGCGTACCGGGTTCCCCGCCATCCATCGCCCACAGCTTGATAGTCCCGCTCAAATCGGCGCTGGCCAGGGTCTGGCCGTCGGGACTGAAAGCTAGAGACTGAATTCGATCGGCATGACCGGCAAAAGTCACCTCACCCGAAGGCTGAGGCCCGTGTTCCGTGGTGATATCCCAAATCCTCACCGTATTGTCCCAACCGCCGCTGCCCAAAATGTTACCGTCAGGGTTGACAGTAAGAGCCGAAACAGCATCTGCATGACCCGTGAGAGTGGCTTGGAATTCTCCAGTCTTCCAATTCCACAGGTTGATAGTACCGTCGCCGTTGCCAGTAAAGAGAGTGTCTTTATAGGGACTGAAAGCCACCGAATGCACCTGGTCAAAAACCCCTTTGAAGGTTTCCAACTCGGAACCGTCTTCCACTTGCCACAACTTCAAAGTATTGTCCTTACCGACACTGGCGAGGGCTTGGCCGTCGGGACTGAAAACCACCGAGAACACGCCGTCTTGGTTTCCGTCCACCGTCCGAATTAACTTACCCGAATAGAAATTCCACAATTTAATCGTACCGTCAGCGCTGCCGCTGGCGATCGTCCTGCCGTCGGGACTGACGGCCACCGACCACACGGGGCCCAAATGTCCTGTTAAAACCTTGAGCAGCTTGCCGCGACGCTTGTGCAGCAGGTGAATTGTGCCGTCGTTATTCCCGCTGACTATCACGCGGCCGTTGGGAGTGACTGCAACCGCCCAAACCGGGTTTTTGTCTTGATCCGCCAGAGTGCGCACTGCGGGCCCGGACTGGGACTCGCCACCACTGCTGAAATCCTGCATGGGGGGCGGATTGAACCGAATTTCAGGAATGCTAGAAACTGGTTCGCCAGAAGTGAAAGCCTGCGGTGCTGGAGATGGCAAGCGAACACCCAGCACTACGGACAGCAGGGCAACCGCACTTGCTCCCCACATAGCTAAAGTCCACTTGGGTTTGCTGAGAATCACTTCTACCGGTGCCGGGCCGTATTTCATGTCTGTGAGAATTGCCTCGGTCGATCGATAGCGTTTTGATGGTTCTCGCTGCACCATTTTATCCAGAATGCGGCCGAGTCGCGCCGAAACTGGTACTTTCAAATAATGCCTCCAGGCCCAACTGTCGGCTTTGATGTCAAACAAATCAAAGGGCGACATTCCCGTTAACAAGTGAATGCAAGTGACGCCCAAACTGTAGATGTCGCTGCTTTTAATCGCTTGACCTTTAATTTGTTCCGGGGCTGCGTATTCGGCAGAACCTGTCACCGTTTCTGTTTTCAGCGGCCCGCTGTTTGCCGGAATTGCCGCCCCGAAATCGACTAAAACTAGCCCCGAAGCACTTTCCTGCGGCAGGGGATGTAAATCCTCTTTCCCTGCCAAAGCTGGGGATGCTTGGGGAGTTTTGCGGTGAATAATATTGGACGGTTTGATATCTCCGTGAATCAGTTGATGTTCGTGAACAAATTGCAGGACTGGCAACAATTCGCTCAGCAGATACCAAATTTGAATTTCTTTAACAACACCTTTTTCTGAAAGCCGATCGGCTAAATTGCGGCCTTCGATGTATTCTTGCACTAAATACTGGCAGCCTTCGACTTCAAAAGATGCCAGGAGTTTGGGTATTTGGGGATGTTTGCCCAACTCGCCGAGAACTGAGGCCGACCCGCGAAATGTCCGGTTGTGCTGTGTGCCACCGTCGGCGACTGCTGCGGGCGCGCAGAACTGTTGAATGACGCAGCGGGGTTGCGAAGGTTGGTCTTCATCGACGGCTAAGAAGGTGCGGCAAGCGAGACTTTGACCGAGGGTGTGAAAGACTCGGTAGCGACCTTTTAGCAGGAGGTTCGACTCGCAACTTTTGCAGACTGTCGCGCGATCGAGATTTTGGGGGTTCTGGCAATGGGGATTGGTGCAGTAACTCATTTGTCTTTCCGCTGGAGACCCCCCGTCCGACATACACTTGCTGGTGGGGGAGGAAAGCGGGGCGGTGCGTGCCGCTTCCTGTGGACAAATTAAATAATTGGAATCTTTGCTTTATGATAATTGTTTCCCAGATTTTCGCCACACTTGCTTCGGTCGATCGCACGTAAATAATTGCTGACTTTCCTGCGAGCGAGGTTTAATAGGTCGATCGTACAGGCGGGCTCTCCTGCCCACCCTACAAGAAAATCATTCTTCGCTTCACAGGCCGGAAAGCCTGTTCTTTAGAATGGTGCAATATCTCAGTTGTTACCGAATTAAGCTATACTGTCATTGCGAATAATTGCATTGCGATCGCAGCAAAGCAATCGCGAGGCATTACCAAATATCCGCGATTCTTTCTCCTATGGAGTCAATCTAAAACTGCCAATCTCCCATCGACTAACCGATTAAAAAATTGGCAAATTTAGCCAAACAAACTACTAACTTTTAACTATTACTTATGCCCTTAATTCGCGTCCCCAAACCTTGGGAAATTCTCGACAACCAAATTACCCCAGAAACAGCCTTTCTCAACCGCCGCCGCTTCATGACCAATTTAATTGGCGCCGGCGTGACTGCTTCGCTGCTGCCGCTGACCGGCTGCCAAAGCAATGCTAGCTCAAAAACTGCTCTGGAGCAAAGCTCAACCCAAGCATATGCGGGATTGAGCCGGAATCCTGCCTTTGCGAAAGTCGATCGAGCGATTACCGACGAAGCCTTAGCTACAAAATACAACAATTTTTACGAATACGGCGGCACAAAATCTATTTGGCAAGCCGCTCAAGCTTTGCCAACAGAAAACTGGAAAGTAGAAGTAAGCGGTTTAGTAAAAAATCCCCGCACTTATGATATTGACGACCTCTACAAAAAATTTCCCATCGAAGAACGAGTGTATCGATTTCGCTGCGTAGAAGCCTGGGCGATGGTAGTTCCTTGGGTCGGATTTCCCATGAAATTGCTGATGGCAGATGTCGAACCGCAATCGAAGGCTAAATTCGTTCGCTTCACCTCATTTTACGACCCCAAAATTACCAAAGGTGCAAGTGTATTTTCGCAATTTTATCCTTGGCCTTATACCGAAGGTCTGCGAATTGAAGAAATGGCCAACGATTTAGCATTTTTTGCCACAGGCTTGTATGGCCGAAAGCTACCTAAGCAAAATGGTGCGCCGCTGCGGCAAGTGATTCCTTGGAAATACGGTTTTAAGGGCGCAAAGTCAATTGTAAAAATTGAATTTGTCGAACAACAGCCCGCCACTTTTTGGAATACAATCGGCCCCAACGAATACGCCTTTGAAGCAAATGTCGAACCCGACAAACCGCACCCCAGATGGTCGCAGGCCAGCGAACGGATAGTCGGCCCCGGTAACAGTTGGTCGTGGGAAACTCGCCCGACTTTACCCTATAACGGTTACGGCGAATATGTAGCTAGTTTGTACAGTTAATTAAGTACGCGAGATATAATTTGAGGAACAGGCTTTTGCGTTCCTCAAATTATTAATTTCTCTCCTTTCTCTTTCTCTGCGCCCTCTGCGTTCTCTGCGGTTAATTAAAAAAAACTTTTTTGTTCGCTTCAAGAAAATGAAATACAGGACACGGCAGTGCCGTATCCCTATGTTTGTAACTTTTACCTTAAATTTGCAGTCGAGCGACTACAATAAAAATTGATGAAGCTACCAAGGAATTGTTAAATGGTAACAACAACATCAACTCCCGTAGAACAGCAAACTACCCCAGAAAACCGAGTTATTTTAAAAGGTGTCAGTTGGTCAACTTTTAAAGCATTGCTGGCAGATGTCGGGGACGATAGAGCTTGGAGAATTGCTTACGATAGAGGATTATTAGAAATCAGGATGCCGCATCTAGAACATGAAGTTCCGAAAGGACTGATAGAAAGCTTTATTGAAGCTACAGCAGACGAGCTAGAAATCGAAGTGATGAAAGCTGGTTCTCTGACTCTAGAACGGGAAGATTTAACTCGGGCTGTCGAACCTGATAGTTGTTTCTACATTCAAAATGAAGCCAGCATCAGAGGTAAAAGAGACATCAACCTCCCAGAAGATTTGCCGCCCGATTTAGCAATAGAGTCAGATTACACGAATTCTTCAGTTAATAAAGATTCCATATATGCTGCAATTGGCGTGCCCGAACTTTGGAGGTATCGCCGGGAATCTCTGCAAGTTTATCAGCTTGTGGAGGGAAAATATGAAATGTGCGATCGCAGTTTAGCATTTCCCTTTTTACCCGTTGCCGAAATTCCCAGTTTCATCGAACAAAGCAGAACAATCGGACAGCGTGCTGCCGTGCGTTTGTTTCGGCAAAGAATTAGAGAAATTTTACTGAGTCAAAGTTAACGAAAAAATCAGACATACTCTAATCGACTACAATAAAAATTGATGAAGCTACCAAGGAATTGTTAAATGGTAACAACAACATCAACTCCCGTCGAGCAGCAAACTACCCCAGAAAACCGAGTTATTTTAAAAGGTGTCAGTTGGTCAACTTTTAAAGCATTGCTGGCAGATGTTGGGGACGATAGAGCTTGGAGAATTGCTTACGAGGGAGGAGTATTAGAAATCAGGATGCCGCTGGAAGAACACGAAGAACCCAAACGACTGATAGAAAGCTTTGTGGAAGCCATTGTAGATGAACTGGAAATTGAACTTAGGAGTCTTGGTTCGCTGACTCTTGAACGAGAAGATTTAACTCGTGCTGTAGAACCTGATTCCTGTTTCTACATTCAAAATGAATCTTTAGTTAGAGGCAGAAATATCAATTTGCCAAATGACCCGCCGCCTGATTTAGCAATAGAGTCAGACTACACGAATTCTTCTGTGAATAAGTTTACAATTTATGCTGCTCTTGGTGTTCCCGAACTTTGGAGGTATCGGCGGGAATCTCTGCAAGTTTATCAACTTGTGGAGGGAAAATATGAAATGTGCGATCGCAGTTTGGCTTTTCCATTTTTACCCGTTGCCGAAATTCCCGGTTTCATCGAACAAAGCAGAACAATGGGACAGCGGGCGGCGGTGCGTTTGTTTCGGCAAAGAATTAGAGAAATTTTACTAAATCAAAGTTAACGCAAAAATCCGACTGACTTTAGTTGAAAAACTAGCAAATCAATTTAAATTACATCAGCGTTAATCTGCGTTCATCTGCGGTTTAAAAAATCTTTAATATCGATATAAAATCAATTAATAAACTCCTGCACTCTCTGCCAAACTCGCTCCAATAAATCTGGCGTGCTAACATCAAACCATTCAATTTCAGGATACGCTCGAAACCAAGTCCGCTGTCTCTTCGCAAATTGCCTCGTGTGCAAAATAGTTAATTCTTTAGCTTCTTCAAGCTTAATGTCGCCCGCCAAATATTGTTTCATTTCCTGATAGCCCAGCGTGTTCAACAATGGCAAGTCGCAGCCGTATTTTTTACACAAATATTCTACTTCAGCAATCCAACCGCCTTCTAGCATTTGTTCGGTGCGCTGTTCGATCCGATCGACCAAAACATCAATATCGCAATCCAACCCAATTTGTAAAATAGGATAATTGGGAGGATTTTCGCCCTGCTGTTCGGAAATAGGGCGACCGGTGACATAAAATACTTCCAGTGCTCTTAAAGTTCTTACGGGGTCATTGAGGTGAATTTTCTCAGCGGCAGAGCGATCGACCTGCTGCAACATCGCGTAACATTGAGATTGTCCGAGTTCTGCAAGTTGCGATCGCAATTCGGGCATCGGCGCTACCCTCGGAATTTTTAAACCGCGCACGATCGACTTAATATATAAGCCCGTCCCACCAACCAACAACAGAGGAGAATCAACAGCAGCTATTAAATTTTGAGCTTGCTGCTGGTAATCTGCTAATGTCAAAGTTTCTGTCGGATCGCAGATGTCAATTAAGTGATGCGGTACACAAGTGCGATCGACCGCCGTCGGTTTTGCGGTTCCGATGTCAAATTCGCGGTACACTTGACGGGAGTCCGCACTCAGGATCGAGGATTGCAGTCGCGAAGCCACAGCCACAGCCACTCCAGACTTCCCCGTCGCCGTCGCCCCGCAAATCGTAATTAATCTAGGCATAAGCTGTCGCACATTTCCTTATAAAAAGTCTCAAATCCTCTCCTATCAATGCTTTCCCCTCTCTCCCTTCACAGATTCACCGCGATCTGCCCAGGCAGTCCTCAAGCAATCTCAAAACCATTCCCCTCCCTCCCCCCGATAAATTTCCCTTCAGAAAGCCCTAGCATCGCCTTTAACGGTTTTGTGCTATAATTTTAGAAGTTTTCCCATTTTAGAAGCTTTCGGGGCTTTAGGCCTCATTATTGGAGCTATTTTTGTATGACCAGCAGCTACAGCGCCGACCAGATTCAAGTTCTCGAAGGTCTCGAAGCAGTCCGCAAACGACCGGGGATGTACATCGGTACCACCGGCCCGCGAGGACTCCACCATCTAGTTTACGAGGTTGTGGACAATTCCATAGATGAGGCGCTGGCTGGCCACTGCACTCACATTGAGGTTGACTTCAACGCTGACGGTTCTGTTACTGTCACAGATGACGGCCGGGGTATTCCCACCGGCATCGTTTCCAAAACTGGCAAATCGGGAATAGAAACAGTAATGACTGTACTTCACGCCGGCGGTAAGTTTGGCGGCGGCGGTTACAAGGTTTCTGGAGGGTTGCACGGTGTAGGTATTTCTGTAGTTAACGCGCTTTCGGAGTGGGTAGAGGTTAGGGTTTGGCGCGACCAAAAAGAACATTTGCAGCGCTACGAAAGAGGCTTTCCAGTCAGCGAACTTCAGGCAAAGCCCAGCAAAGGAAATCGCACCGGTACTTCAGTTTGTTTCTTGCCAGACCATCAAATATTTAGCACTGGCATTGAGTTCGATTACGCTACGGTTGCCGGACGCTTGCGAGAATTGGCTTATTTGAATGCGGGCGTGAAAATTACGTTTGGCGATCGCCGCTTGGAATTGCTCAAAAGTAGCGAACCGCACGTCGAAACTTATTGTTACGAGGGTGGCATCAAGGAATATGTCACCTACATGAACCGCGAAAAGCAGCCCTTGCACGACGAAGTGATCTACGTGCAAGGAGAACGCAACAACGTGCAAATAGAAGTGTCTTTGCAGTGGTGCGTCGATGCTTTTAGCGACAACGTTCTAGGTTTTGCTAACAACATTCGGACGATCGACGGTGGGACGCACTTAGAAGGTTTGAAGGCAGTTTTGACGCGGACGATGAATTCGATCGCCCGCAAGCGCAACAAAATCAAAGAAAACGAGCCCAACCTCGCCGGCGAAAACGTTCGCGAAGGTTTGACAGCAGTGATTTCTGTCAAAGTCCCAGACCCGGAATTTGAAGGCCAAACTAAAACTAAGCTAGGAAATACAGAAGTTCGGGGAATTGTCGATTCCTTGGTAGGCGAAGTATTAACAGAATATTTGGAGTTTCGCCCCCAGGTAGCGGACGCTATTTTGGAAAAAGCAATTCAGGCATTTAAGGCCGCTGAAGCCGCCCGCCGCGCCCGCGATTTAGTGCGCCGAAAATCCGTCTTAGAATCGTCTCCTTTGCCTGGAAAATTAGCAGATTGCAGTTCCAGAGACCCCGCCCTGTCTGAAATCTACCTGGTGGAGGGGGATTCGGCAGGCGGATCGGCCAAACAAGGGCGCGATCGCCAATTCCAAGCAATCCTACCTTTGCGCGGTAAAATTCTCAATATTGAGAAAACAGACGATGCCAAAATTTACAAAAATAACGAAATTCAATCGTTAATTACAGCACTGGGTTTGGGCATCAAAGGCGAAGAATTCGATCCGGGTCAATTGCGGTATCACCACATCGTAATTATGACTGACGCTGACGTAGATGGCGCTCACATCCGCACGCTGTTGCTGACTTTCTTCTACCGCTATCAGCGCGCACTTGTAGAACAAGGTTACATCTATATTGCTTGTCCTCCTCTCTATAAAGTGGAACGCGGACGCAATCATTACTACTGTTACAGCGATCGCGAAATGAACAATCTCGTCCGCAATGAATTTCCGGCGAATGCTAACTACACCGTCCAGCGGTTCAAAGGTTTGGGCGAAATGATGCCGACACAGTTGTGGGATACGACGATGAACCCAGAAACTCGGACGCTGAAACGGGTGGAGATTGAAGACGCTGCTGAGGCCGATCGCATCTTTACGATCTTAATGGGCGATCGTGTCGCCCCCCGCCGCGAATTCATCGAAACCTACGGCCCCAAACTCAACCTCCTCGACTTGGACATCTAAATTAGCCAGTAGTCAGCAGTCATTAGTCATTAGTCAGTAGTCATTCGCTAACCACCAATGACTGAGGACTAATGACTAAACTGTTTGTGCCTTCTACCTTCGGATCCCTTCTGCTGAGTCTAGGTTTTGTTATAAAAATTAATACAATCTCTCATCAAATCGATCTAAGGTAAATGCTTAGGTAATTTTGAGATTTTTGGCGCATCCATCAACTACCGCAAAAATAGAAGGTTGGACAATATAGCATGAGCATCAATTTAGCGACCAAATTGCGTGAGGGAACAAAAAAATCCCACACAATGGCAGAAAACGTCGGTTTTGTCAAGTGTTTTTTAAAAGGCGTTGTAGAAAAAACTTCTTACCGGAAGTTAGTAGGAAACCTCTACTTTGTCTACTCGGCAATGGAAGAGGAAATGGAACGCCAAAAGCAGCATCCGGTTGTTTCAAAAATATACTTTTCTGAGTTGAATCGCAAACAAAGCTTAGAGCAAGATTTATTTTACTACTACGGTGCGAACTGGCGCGAACAAGTAGCTCCGTCAGCGGCAGCTAAAGCTTATGTGGAGCGGATTCACGAGATTTCGGCTACCGCACCAGAACTGTTAGTAGCTCACTCTTACACTCGCTACTTGGGCGATTTATCCGGCGGACAAATCCTGAAGGGAATTGCCCAGCGCGGGATGAATCTTTCCGAAGGAGAAGGCACTGCTTTCTATGAATTCCAGGATATTCCTGATGAAAAAGAATTCAAAGCTAACTACCGTCAGGCAATGAACGAACTGCCGATTGACGAAGCAACAGCAGATCGAATTGTTGACGAAGCTAATGCAGCTTTTGGCATGAACATGAAGATGTTCATGGAGTTAGAAGGCAATTTGATTAAAGCTGTCGGTCAGATGCTTTTCAATACCCTGACGCGGAAGCGCGGCGCCGGCAGTACCGAATTGGCTACTGCTGATTGAGCCAACACTCATTGGCAATAATTTGAGCCTCGTTGAAGAGGAAAAACTTAAATCCTGGGGGTTTGATGGCTGCTTTTACAGTCACCAAATCTCCGGGATTTTGCATGGCGGGCGATCGACTTTTTATAGAAGAAGGCAGAAGGCAGAAGGCAGAAGGCAGAAGGCAGAAGGCAGAAGGCAGAAGGCAGAAGGCAGAAGGCAGAAGGCCCAATGCCCAATGCCCAATGCCCAATGCCCAATGCCCAATGCCCAATGCCCAATGCCCAATGCCCAATGCCCAATTACCCATTACCCATTCTCATGCAAATGAAACTTTCTATAGCGGTTCTCGGAAAGATGAGGTATTCACGAATTAATTAACAATTCCCCAATCCCCCAATCTAAAATCTAAAATCTAAAATCTAAAATCTAAAATCTAAACTTGTACCTCATCTTTCTGAGAAAGGCTATATATTTACCTTCCCATGCCGCGATTAGGAGGCTGCTCGTCCGGGACAGGCAAAGAATTTGGCCTTACCTGTCGCTCCAAATACTTGCTCAAAGCGTAAGCGATATCCCCGCGAGTCATCGGCTTCAAAGGATTAATCTTATTAGTTCCGAGTTCAACATTAACAAACCCTTCATAAAGTGCAGTAGCCATAGACTTTCTAGCCCAATTAGGGATTTCGCCTGCATCTGGATACTTAGCTAAAATTTCGGAAATGCTGGGTTCGGGAAACTGAAAAACCCCATAAGCTTGAGCAAAAATCGCCAAAGCTTCAGCGCGAGTCACCCTTTGATTTGGGAAAAACATTCCGTCGCGATATCCATTCATCGTTCCGGTTTTCAAAGCAGTTTGAATCGCACTGTAAGCCCAGTAACTCTTAGGTACGTCGGGCAATTCCATCTCCGGTTTCTGAGCTGTTTTCCGCCGTTCCAAACCAAAAGTTTTTACTAAAATCACCGCCAAATCGGCGCGGGTGACAATGCCCTCAGCATGAAAATTGCCGGTAGCATCTTTTTTCATCAATCCTGCACTCACAACCCGGTCGATCGGGTCAATTATTTGTTGAGCTTTAACCGCCATTGGCACTCCTTGCACTATCGCGATCGCAAAAAAAACACAGACTAACTTTTTCAAAATTTGATATTCCGGGATTTTATTTTAAAATAAAACATTGGCTTCCGGCAAAGCGCCTTGCATTTTCCCCAGCCAATCAATCAAATTATCCAATTGCTTTTGGGCAGTCAAAACCGCCATACCTCGAATAGTAACCTTCCCTTTGCTATAGACAAAACGAGAGCGCAAATGTTCGGGCAAATTAGCCTTGAGCAAATTCCAAGCAGGTTCCTCCATCGGGGTTTCCAAAACAATGTGCTGCTTGTTTTCCGGTTTAATGCGAGAAAAACCGATTTGCTTAGCGATTTGTTTGAGTTCGACAACCCGGATAAGTTGCTGGGCCGGAATAGGAATGGGGCCGTAGCGATCGCACCAATCGGCCCGAATCTGCTCCAACTCTTCTGCGGTATTAGCAGAAGCAACAGACCGATAAGCGCTCATCTTTTGATCCAAATCTGCGATGTAATCAGCAGGAATAAACGCTGTCAAAGTGAGGTCGATTTGCGTGTCCTCCACTTTCGGAATTTCCTGACCTTTAATTTCGCGAATAGCTTCCTCTAACATTTCAGCATACAAATCAAAACCGATCGCCTCCATTTGACCCGACTGTTCAGTACCCAAAACATCACCCGAACCGCGAATTTCCATATCTCGGACGGCCAACTGATAGCCCGATCCCAACTGCGCGAACTCTTGAATTGCCCGCAACCTCTGCCTTGCAGCATCCGACAGTTGGTTCTGCTTCGGATAAAACAGCCAAGCGTGAGCTTGAATCCCCGCGCGTCCCACCCGTCCCCGCAACTGGTAAAGTTGACCCAAACCGAACCGCTGCGCGTCTTCTATCAAAATTGTATTGACTCGCGGAATATCCAAACCCGACTCAATAATCGTCGTGCACACCAAAATATCGAACTCCGCCGCACTGAAAGTCAGCATGATCGATTCTAGTTCCGAAGCATCCATTTGACCGTGGGCGATCGCAATTCTGGCAGACGGTACCATCTCCTGCAACTGAGCGGCCAACTCATCAATCCCCTCAATCCGCGGCACCACATAAAACACCTGACCGCCCCTGTCCAATTCTTGACGAATTGCCGTCCGCACCGCTTCCAAATTGTAGGGGGATAAATGCGTCTGAATCGGGCGGCGGCTGGGTGGCGGAGTCGCAATCAAACTCATCTCCCGAATCCCCGACAGCGACATATACAAAGTCCGGGGAATCGGCGTTGCGGTGAGAGTGAGCACATCTACTTCAGTTTTCAGAGCTTTAATCGCTTCCTTTTGCTTGACCCCAAACCGCTGTTCTTCGTCCACCACCAGCAAGCCCAAATCCCGAAATTTAATCGCTTTGCTCAAAACAGATTGAGTACCCACAATCACGTCTAACTCTCCAGTCGCCAAACGCTTGTGAATCTCCCGGCGCTCGGTTTCAGTGCGAAAGCGATTGAGCAAGCCAACTTCGATCGGATAAGGGGAAAAACGCTCTTTCAGCGTGTGATAGTGCTGTTGGGTCAAAATCGTCGTCGGTGCGAGCAAAGCCACCTGCTTGCCCGCTGTAACCGCCTTAAAAATAGCTCTGAGAGCGACTTCTGTCTTGCCGAAACCGACATCGCCGCAGACCAGGCGATCCATCGGTCGATCGCCCTCCATGTCGCGTTTCACGTCCTGAGTTGCCTTCAACTGATCCGGCGTTGGCTGGTAGGGAAAAGAATCCTCCAACTCTTGCTGCCAAGGCATATCAGGAGGAAAAGCGTAACCTTGTTGCTTGGCTCTTTTAGCATAAAGATTCAGCAAATCCACTGCCAATTTTTTAACAGCTTTGCGAACTTTTGTTTTAGTTTTTTCCCAAGTTTGACCTGTCAGTTTGTTGAGATCCGGTACTTTATCGCCTACAGTCCGAAACCTCGACAAAGCCCCCAACTGGTCTGCCGCCACCCTCAGAGTACCGTCAGCGTATTGAAGCACCAAATATTCGCGAGTTTCGCGATCGATCGTCAAGCGTTCCAACTTCAGAAACTTTCCCACACCGTGCTGGCGGTGAACCACAAAATCCCCGGGACTCAGCTTGTTCGGGTCAACCTTTTTAGAAGCAGCGCGGCGGCGCTTGCGGACGTAGCTAAAAGTTGCCAGGGAATGCTGACCGTAGAATTCCCGATCGGTAATTAAAACTATCCGAAAAGTCGGCAGAATAAACCCTTCCAATTCTGCCAGCCCGCTGTACTTCAAAGCAACCGGAACGTGCTGCAACTGCAACTTGTCGATCGCCAAATAATCGCGCGGATTCACCACAAACTGAGCCGGACAGTCGTGTTCCGACAGCAGAGAAACCGATCTGCTGGGTTGAGCGGAAACTAGAAAAATCGCAAAACCCCGATCGCGCTCTTCCCTGAGCATTTGAGACAGCTTCGCAAATTGGTGAGGCATCACAGCCACAGGCCGAGAAGCCAAATTAATCGCAGCCGGTAGCTGGTCGCCCTCTGTAGAGCTTTGAGCTTTTTTAGTAGTAGAATCTTCTGCCAATTCTGAAAGTTCAAGTCTGTCGAAACCTGCGACATCTGCCATTGATTCAGCAAAAGTGCGGTGAATTTTCGGAACCTTAAAATTAGCAACCGGCAACTTTTCTGTTCCCGCATCCGCAACTTCCAATTCCCGATGGCAATTTTCCCACTGTTCCCGTGCATTCTCAAACCAGCGGTCGCTGTGAGCTTCGCACCCTTGCGGTTCGTCAATAACAACTAAAGTATTTTCTGGCAAATAATTCAACAAAGATGCTGGTTTTTCAAAAGCCAAACCCAACAGCCTGCGGACAAATTTTTCGGCTTCATTTTCTGTGTCAAGAGAGCCTAGGCGGTTGATTTCGTCAATATTTTTTTCAGCTAAAACTGCTTTAATAATTGCGTTAAAATTAGTAGGAGTTAAAACTAACCGATCGACCTTATCGAGCGATCGCTGGTTCGAGGGATCGAACTCCCGAATTTGCTCCAAATTATCCCCGAACCATTCCAGCCGCACCGGCAACTCCGCCGCTACCGGAAACACATCGACAATATCGCCCCGGCGGCTCCACTGGCCCTCCATTTCCACCAGAGTCACCCGATCGTACCCCATCGAAACCAGTTGGCGGTCGAGTATTTTTGAGTCTTGAACTGCCCCTCGGTTCAGCGTCAGACAGTAGGGTTCAAAAGCATCCGGCGGGGGCAAATGAGGCTGGAGAGCTCTTTCAGTAGCTACAATCGCGATCGGCTTAGACGAATTGGCACTTTTTTCCTCGTTGTCCACCAAATCCGCCAGCACCTGCATTTGTCCCCAAGTCATTTCGTTCTCGTCGGAGTAAGATAGCTCGTAGGGCGAAGCCTCTGAAGTCGGGTAAAAATGTACAGTTTGCCAGCCCATCGCTTCTAAAGAGGCCACCCAGCGGCCGGCTTCTTCCAAAGTTGCCGTTACCGCCAATAGGTTTCGCCCCTCTTGCTGTGCTAGGGCTGAAGCTACTAAACCTTTAGGCAAACGGGCGATGCCGGAGAGTTGCAGGCAATGATGCCGTTTGAGCTTGTTGAGAAGTTCTGTGGCTAGGGGCGATCGCCCCAGGGTACGAATTATCGAAGAGAAAGTCATGCGCTGTTAATTTTAATCCCTGATGGGCGAAGGCTCTTCCTCGCTACCTACTAAGGAAGATTGTACGACAAACATCTATCATTGTGGCGATCGGCTCTTGGTAATTCCACTGAACTGCAGGTAGATTTTTGCTACAGGTCTTCTCTAAATATCTCCAACTTGCGATCGAAATGAGCCAGTTCCGTTACTCTAGTGACAGGTTGAGAAACAATTTCGATTTTGCGATCGAGATAGACAGCTTCCCAACCTCTCCTGTGACTGCACCCAAAGACGGATACAAGCCCACGACTCAAGCTGTCAAGATCGAAAAATTTTAGACATCAGGGAGATCCCCAGATAGTGGCTGCGGAGTCAATCTAAAATCTAAAATTTAAAATCTAAAATCGACTAATCGGACAGTGCGCTTGCCGTTACCATCGATAATTTGAGAAATGTCCCCAAGTACCGACCTTCTGATTGTTCTCCTGCTAATTTTCCTCAATGGCTTGTTTGTGATGTCAGAGATGGCCATCATCTCTGTACGGAAGGTGAGACTGCAACAGATGGCCAACCAAGGTTCAGTCAATGCCCGCGTAGCTTTGGATCTGGCTAATGCCCCCAATCAGTTCTTGCCGACAGTTCAAATCGGGATTACGATGCTGGCCATTCTGTCGGGCGCTTTCGGAGAAACGACAATTGCTAAAAGGGTAGAGCCTTTGTTGCGGCTGATTCCTGCCCTCGCGCCCTATTCTCAGACGATCGCCTCAGTAGTAGCAGTTTTAACCATCACTTATCTGACCTTAATTATCGGCGAACTCGTGCCGAAGCGGCTAGCGCTCAACAACCCGGAGCCCATCGCTTCAAGCGTAGCAATTCCCATGCGAATGCTCTCAAAAATTGGTGCTCCTGCGGTTTATCTGTTAAGTTATTCCACTGACTTAGTAATGCGGATCATGGGAATTGTGCCTTCAACAGAACCCCAAGTTACAGAGGAAGAAATTAAAGTTTTAATAGAGCAAGGAACAGAAGCCGGAACCTTTGAAGAAGCCGAACAAGATATGGTGGAAAGAGTGTTTCGTTTGGGCGATCGGCGAGTCAGCGCCTTAATGACCCCACGGCCCGATCTTGTCTGGCTCGACCTCGACGACTCAGTAGAAGAAAACCGCCAAAAAATGCTCGGCAGCGGTCATTCTCGGTTTCCCGTCTGTCAGGGCGGACTCGACAACGTTCTCGGTTTAGTACACGTTACCGATATGCTGTCTCGCACTTTAATTGGTCAACCGCTCGATTTAAGTGCTTCTTTGCGCAGGCCTTTATTCGTGCCGGAAAGCACCAGGGGTTTAAAAGTATTAGAGCTTTTCAAGCAATCTAGCAATCAAATTGCCTTGGTAGTAGACGAATACGGCGTCATTCAAGGATTGGTAACAGTTAACGACATTTTAGTCGAACTGGTTGGCGACTTTCCCTCGATTGAAGATGCTGACGAACCTCAAACCGTGCAGCGCGAAGACGGTTCTTGGCTGTTAGACGGAATGCTAGCAGTCGAAGATTTTTTTGAGCTGTTTGGAATCGAAGAGTCAGCCGAACACAAAGGAAGTTACCACACAATGGGCGGTTTTGTGATTACAAATTTGGGCAAAATTCCCACAGCAGCCGAGCATTTTGAGTGGAACGGTTTGCGCGTGGAAGTAGTCGATATGGACGGGAACCGAGTTGATAAAATCTTGGTAATGCCGATCGACTCAGCGGGCGATCGACCTAGAACCCAACCAAAAACCTAAAACTAAAAACCATGTAATTTTAATCCATCGACATAATACCCGTAGGGGCGGGTTCACCAACCATCATCGCCGGAAACAAACAATCTCAAAAACCCGCCCCACCCAACGATAAATCATCACCTACATTTAGGAATTAAATATAAATATCAGGTTGATGTGAATTATTGGTGAGCGGGTTTTTATATATTGTTGGTTATCGTTATATATTGTTGGTGAACCCGCCCCTACGAGTTCGCAAATTGTACAATAACAAATCAACCAGACATAATATCACTTCTTCTTATTTCTTTCATCTTTCCGCAAAGATTCCAGAATAGAACGACCTACATAATTGCTAAAAACCACCTCTCCAGCTTGATTGTAATGGCAGCAGCTATCTACATAAACAGCCTCTTTAGTCTTGTCAAAAACATTGACAGCATTCACTATATTGATATTATTTTTTTCCAAATTAGGAAACTTTTTGAAAAGAGCCGGATATCCAATTTGCACAGCTTTAGCATAAGGAGTATCTTTGTTAAAAGCAATCTGCTTTTCAGCTTCCCCAAACACCCTTTTCGTCTGATAATATTGATTAGGCTGAAGAACGTGAAAATAAGGCACATTACTAGCAGACAGAACTTTGTGCATAAAAATTGAACTTTTCGCCCAATTCAACGCCATTTCTTGAAAAGCTACTGAATCCCGTAAAACTGACTTATTAGTATTGATATAAATAACGCTGCCACTGTCATCTTTTTTGGGTTTAGTCCGTTCTTTTTCAAACTTAATGACATCGGTTTTATAGTTATTAACTAGATTTTGAACGTAAACAGAAGTCAAAGCATCGCACGCAGCTAAAGAGCAGTTTTGCAAACGTTCCAAACCCTGATTAATCCTAGCTTTATTTTCTTGGATTCTGATAGTTGCTTTCATCGCTTTTGTAGAAAGGCTATTATTCGCCAAGCTAGTCAGCGGCAAAATATGCTGAATGCTTGGCATCGCCAAATCGACTTGATTTTTATTGTTTAAGTTAGAAAGTGCTACTTCATTAAAACCATCTATATTGACGACCAGATCCAGTTCTTGCCCTAAAGCCAAAAAATAGTTTAAAATTAATAACTGCTGCGGCTGTTTGTAGCCTCCGGTAGCAAAAGACAAAATTACAAATTCTTTATCTTTCAAACCCGGAAGCTGCTTGAGGTATTGAGGTAAAATTTTGTTTTGAACTTCAAATACTCCATAATTAGAAGCCACAGAACCGCCAAAAACTCCGATAATAAATTGATTTTTCTTGGTTTTTTTCAAAGGGTAATCGTAAGGAGAGATAAATCCGTAGTTGTTAACCTTAAAACCAGGGCGAAAATCGGGGCCAGGTTGTTGGATAAATCCCAAAAAAGGGTGAAACCTTTCAACAATAGACTGATTCAGCCGCACTCCTTCTAAATTAATTCCTAAATCCGACTTATTTTGCGTCTTTTCTCTAGTATAGAAAAATTGCTTGTGCTTGACAAAATACCATACCAGGGAACCGAGTTCCAGGAAAACCAGTAAAAGCACTAAATTAATCAAACCAATCTTGAGAAATTCTTGTCCTTTTTTAAAAAAATTTAAATCTTTCATAAACCTCTATTTCGACTCTCTTACTACTTTAATAATGGAACTAGAAACATAGTTTGCCAATACTTCGTCTCCGACTGAATTATAGTGGCAGCAGGCATCTTTGTAAACCGTCTCTTTTGTATTGTCCAAAATATTCACTGCACTAAAAATATTAACCCCGGTTTTTTGCAAATCATCAACTTTGGACAACAATACTGGATAACCTTTTTTCACACCTTCAATATAAGGACTCTTCTGGTCGATCGCAATTTCGTTTTCCTTGGCGGTAAACGCTCGCTTAGTGGGATAATACTGGTTGGGCTGGATAAAGTGAAAATACTTAATTTTTCTACTAGATAAAATTTGATTCATCCCGATCGACGATTCGTACCACACCGATGCCATTTTGTCAAAAGCAGCGGCATCCTGCAAAACAGAGTCAGCTTTGGGAATGTATACTATACCGCTATTTGCCGTGTCTGGGTTGGATTGTTTTACTTGTCGGTCGTACTTGACAACTGCTTGCTGGTAATTGTTGACTAATTGTTTCACCTGCAGCGAGGTAACAGCGTGACACAAAGCAAGTTGACAAGTTTGCAATTTGTCAATACCTGCTTTCAACTGTTTTTTGGTTTCGTTAATTTGCACGATCGAACTCATGGCTTCCGGCGACAAGTTGTTGTTGGCTAAGCCCGTCAGAGGCTGTATGTGTTGAACGCTGGGCATTCCTATTTCTACTTGGCCTTTGTTGTTTAGATTTGACAGTGCTACTTCGTTAAAACCGTCAATATTGATGACTAAATCTAACTCTTGGCCCAAAGCCAGAAAGTAATTTACAATTAATAATTGTTGAGGCTGTTTGTAGCCGCCGTTGCCAAAATTTAAAACAATGATTTCCTTGTTGGCAAATTCTGGATAAGTCTTCAATTTGTTAGACAATCTGCGAGTTACGTATTCATCTACTGCAAAGTTATTCGCAACTGAACCGCCAAAAACTCCGATAATAAATTGATTTTTATTGGTTTTAATAAAGGGATATTCGTATAGGGAAAAAAAGCCGTGTTTGTTGACTTTTAACTTTAATTTTTCATTGGTAAAAGCACCTTGTTTGAGTACGTAGCCAAAAAATGGGTGCAGTCTTTCTACGATAGATTCATCTAGCCTAATTCCGACCCTTTCAATATCTTCTACTACTTTTTCTGTGGTTTTAGTTCTGGTATAAAAAAACTGCTTTTGGTTGATAAAATAAAAAGCTAGCGACAAAGCTTCCAGACCAATAAAGGCGATCGCCAAATTAACCGCGATTATACTTAATATATTTTTGCCTTTTTGTAGCGCAGTTGAATCTTTCATGAAATTTGACTGATTACGGTTGTTTTTTGGGTACTTGAGACTGCTTCAAATTTTCGCATAAATTTCTGTTGATCAGAATACTGCCAAGCCTGTGTCCGAGTTCATTCCAGTGACCCCGACAGGGTACAGAATTCTCAAAACCGTGGGCGCAGACTTGATATTTTTCAGTATAACCTTGAAACTGTTCGGCTAAATTCAGTACCCGAAAACCCTCGCGCGCGCCCAATTTTTCCAGCCGTTTATCGGGATAAAACAAATCTTGAATCTTGTTATTTTTCGTAAAATCTTCTCGCATCTTGGCATCGCGTTCGACTTGCATCGGATCGCCGATCGTCACAACCAAGAAATCAGCATTTTTCTGCACAACTTCATTCCGCACAGTCACAATCAAATCCTCTGTCACCCTCCAAGCCTCTTGCCAATCTGCATTCTGAGGTTCCTTGAGGTTTAGGGTACTTAAAGCGGTAAAATCCTCAGATAACTGCCGCTTTTTTTTATCTAGGTCTACCTTTTTAATCACCTGCAAAATGCGCGAATTATTGACGATAAAAGTTGGCAGCCTGTCTACAAATGAAACTGCTTTTTCGTTGCGGTCGATCGGCGCTAGATTGCGAAAAGACATATCTGGTACTAACTTCCCGCTAGCATCATACACAAAAAATGGTCGGTAGCGATCGTATTCTAGTTTTGGGGAATTGTTAATTATATCATTGCCAATAAAAAATGCAAGAACTACAATATCAGGATTGTAGTCCCACACTTTTTTTCGCAGCATTATCAATTCTTGAGCAGTACCGTAACCCTGCACGCCAAAATTAATTACTTCAACATTTTTGCGTCCCTTAACGGCTTCGCAATTTCCTAATTTTCGTTCTAATTTCGACCAGAAAGTTTGTTCGACAGGTACATGAATTGCTTCGGTGAAAGAATCTCCCAAAACTGCCACCCGCAAAGTATTGGGAGGTTTGGCTTTTGTGTGTTCGCGATCGCGCAAACCCTCGCTATTCACCTGCACAAAACTCTCACCTTCCCCCTTCCACTCCCCCGACGCACCAGGTTTCAGCTTCCAACCCAAATTCGGATCGGAAGTGTGGAAACGAGTTGGTGCCGAGTCTACGAAATCTCCTATTTTTGGATAGCCTTCAGTCTTGGCCGCCCGCAATCCAACTTCACCAATTATCACCCCCATAAATAAACCGCCGAGTGTCAAACCTAAATTGACACCCAAATTTTTCAACTTGCTCATTATTTCAAAACAGGGTGTAAATAAACGGAGCAATCACAGAACCCTGACTCAATACAATCAAAGCTCCCAAAAAAACTAAAGTCACAATTAACGGCAACAGCCAATACTTTTGGCGTTCTCTCATAAACGCCCACAAATCTTTGAGAAAGTCTAATGTTGATTCAAACACTTAAAAAGGACGCTCCATACTAACTTTTGTTCTTGCTTTGCTCGGGACGCGGTAAGTATCCATTTTTGGATTGAGTTTGCGCCGCATTGCATCTTCGCCCAACACGCCTTTGATAACTCCCATCGGCCAAATTATGAGGTAAAAAACTATCCCTAGGACGATCGGCGTTTCGATTTTGTTAAGAATAAGTCCAAAGCGCATCCACGCGCGATAAACCGGATTCAGCGATTTCGGCGCCGCTAACGCTAACACAATTAACACTGCGCCGACAATCCAGGGCCACCAAGGTAGAGAATGCCGCCGCAGTAAAGGTACTGCTAAACCGAACAGCACTGCAATCAAGCCGCCAATGAGCAGCCCAAAATCGCGCAGGCCTTTTTTGTCTAGTTTTTTAATTTCGTCGCTCATGGGGAAGAAGGAAGAAGGAAGAGGGAAGAAGGAAGAAGGAAGAGGGAAGAAGGAAGAAGGAAGAAGGAAGAGGGAAGAAGGAAGAAGGAAGAGGGAAGAAGGAAGAAGGAAGAGGGAAGAATGACAATTGCCAACTAACAACTCACAACTGCCAACTGCCAACTGACTAATAATTAATCCAATTCAAATTCATTTTTCCAAGCATCATCTTGTTTCCAAGGAATTTGTTCGGACTTGGGAAGCAAGTAATTTTCCAAAACCAGATAGTCCATTTCGGTTCGCATGAAACAGCGGTAAGCATCCTCTGGAGTGCAAACAATGGGTTCGCCTCGGACGTTGAAAGAAGTATTTACCAGAACCGAACAGCCCGATCGCTTTTCAAAATGGCTGATTAAGTCATAGTAGCGAGGATTGGTTTCTTTGTGAACAGTTTGAATGCGAGCCGAGTAATCGACGTGGGTGACAGCCGGAATTTCCGATCGCGGAATGTTGAGCTTTTCAATGCCAAACAACTGCTCTTGTTCGGGAGTCATGGGAATGCGGAGACTGGCTTTGACAGGTGCTACCAATAGCATATAAGGGCTAGAATGGTCAATCTCGAAATAATCGGCAACTCGTTCGGCTAAGATTGACGGCGCAAAAGGTCGAAATGATTCCCGATATTTAATTTTCAGGTTCATCACGGACTGCATTTTAGCATTGCGGGGATCGCCCACGATCGATCGACCGCCCAGAGCCCGCGGCCCAAATTCCATCCGCCCTTGAAACCATCCCACCACATTTCCCTGTTCCAAAATCTCAGCCAACTGCGGCATTAATTCGGCATCGTCCAATCGGTGATAGCTAGCTTTGATTGAATCCAAATATTCGAGAATTTCTGCGTCAGTAAACCTCGGCCCCAAATATGAGCCGCGCATTTGGTCGTGACAAGTTAAATGAGCAACAGACTTCGCCACAGTTGCCACCGCTTGGTTTGCAGCGAGAACTTCAGTCCTCTCCTCAACCGCTGCGTTGGTAGTGACAAGTTCAGTCTTGAGGGATTCTCTACTATTTGCTGTCGAGTTCGCGCTCACAGTGCGAGTTTGTTCGCCATACTGGTACCAAATCGCCAAAGCCGCGCCCAAAGCACCGCCAGCATCTCCTGCCGCCGGCTGAATCCAAATATCTTTGAAAATACCTTCCCGCAAGAGTCTGCCGTTAGCAACGCAGTTGAGAGCAACGCCGCCGGCAAGACAAAGATAATCGACATCCAATTCTTTTTTTACTGTTCTGCAAAGTCGCAAAACAACTTCTTCGGTAACAACTTGAATGGAAGCGGCAATGTCCATTTCTCGCTGAGTCAATTTTCCTTCAGCTTGACGCGGCGGCCCTTCAAACAGTTCGTCAAACTTCTTGTTTGTCATGGTTAAGCCAACAGTATAGTTGAAATAATCCATGTTCAAACGGAAAGTTCCGTCATCTTTGAGGTCGATTAAATAGTTGAGAATCTTGTCTACATACTTGGGTTCGCCGTAAGGTGCTAAACCCATGAGTTTGTATTCGCCAGAGTTGACTTTGAAGCCGGTGTAATAGGTGAAAGCTGAATAAAGCAAACCCAAGGAGTGGGGAAAATCGATTTCCCACTGAGGTGTAAGTTCGTTGCCGTCTCCCAACCAAACCGAGGTTGTTGCCCACTCGCCCACGCCGTCTAGGCACAAAACGGCTGCTTTTTGAAACGGGCTGGGGAAAAATGCCGATGCTGCGTGGGATTGGTGGTGTTCGGTAAATAGCAGAGGTGGCAGTTTATTGGTTTTGCAGTTTGCCATTTCTGCGAGCTCTCTTTTGAGCATGGTTTTGAGGTAAAGCTTTTCTTTGAGCCATATCGGCATGGCGGTTAAGAAAGAGCGAAAACCTTGGGGTGCGTAGGCTAAATAAGTTTCGAGAAGGCGCTCGAATTTGACTAAAGGTTTGTCGTAAAAGACTATTCGATCGAGTTCCCGCAAATCAATTTTCGCTTCTTTCAAGCAATAAGCGATCGCATTCTTGGGAAATCTGGCGTCGTGCTTTTTGCGGGAAAATCTTTCTTCCTGCGCTGCGGCTATAATTTCTCCGTCGCGAATTAAGGCTGCGGCGCTGTCGTGATAGTACGCCGAGATTCCAAGTATATTCATCGCTCTCCTCACAAATCGCAATGCGTTTGCTTTTGACTATTTAGAATAGCTAACGATTATAGCTGCATAAGTGCTGATTGGGAATTGAATTTTGCGATCGCCTCTAATTTTACCTGAATCGGTGTCGGTGCGCCGTCTTGGGGCGATCGGCTTTTTTGAGAGCATTTAAGCTAGCGCCGGCTAATCCTGCGCCCCCAAGCTCTGAAGTAAGTTAGCAGCGGGAATTGATAAAATTCACCCATCAACCACAGCACAATGCCTAAATGGGACAAAAAAGCTAAGCCTGTCCAAGCTGCGGGCAGCCACGACAATCTGCTGCCGGGAACCGGGGGAAAATAGTAAGCTGAAAGTCCCAGCAAGGTAGTGGGAAGGAAAATTAGACCTATCGCTGCTGCAAAATAGGGCCATCCGAATTCTACGCCTTCGAGGTGGGCTCCTATCCACTGTTTGCCGTTCCAGTGCCAAGTTACGGGCGGTTGGCGATCGGCCATTTGGAGCGATTGTCTTTCAACGCTTGCGGTATAAATGTGCTGGCAGAAGTTGCAAGCTAGGGCGTCCATCATCGGCATGGTAGAAATTTGACCGGTGCGGCACACGGGACAGGGATATGTATCTTGAGGGTTGAAAGGTCGGGTTGATTGTTTGAAAATCTGCATGGATCGAGCTGTTTGTCAAGATATTGAGCGATCTTAACAAAGTACGGAGATTTTATGTTGGGCCTGGCAGGTTTTGCCTGTAAAATAGCATCCTGTAGGGGCGGGTTTTACGAATAATATTTAATGACCGCAAACCATCTATATAAACCCGCTCCCAGACAACTAATAACCCATATCAACCTTTCTTTCGCTTGCAGCATAAAAATGTAAATTGCGATTTATCGCCTTGTGGGGGCGGGTTTATGAGATTATTGATTTTAGGCAAATATTGTTGGTAAAACCCGCCCCTACAGATTAATGATTAATGGTGGAGGATTCGGATTAATTGCGGTGATTGTTGCTGTAGCGAATTCTGGCTCCTGCCCAGTGAAGTTTTTCCCTCAAAGTGCCGTAATAAGAATAGTTTTCCCGCAAAATGATAAATTTGGCTTCGCAGTCGGCCCTCCGCACGTCTACGCGCTGTCCCGGCCACATGGCAGTACCCAAAATGCCGTCTGTCCAGAGTTTTGTACTGAGTTCGTAATCTGCTAAAGGCCAAATGCTGACGACTGAACCGGGCGGCAGGACGATCGCCCGACTGGATAAACTCAAAGGGCAAATCGGAGTAACGGCGATCGCCTCCATTCCCGAGTGCATAATCGGCCCGTTGGCAGATGCGGTGTAGCAAGTCGAACCGGTGGGAGTTGCCACAATTAAACCGTCGCCTTGGTATTGATCGACTACTTCGCCGTCAACTTCCATTTCTAGAATACAGCTCGGCATTCGATCGGCTGAAGCAGGTTTGACACACATTTCATTTAGTGCCAAAAACCGATCGCTTTGGGGTTCGAGATTGCTTCTGTTTCCCTCAAAAACTGTTGCCTGCAACATCATCCGCGTCTGCACCGCATACCTATCTTCCGAAAGTCTGTCCCAAATCTCCTCAGTCTTTTGGAAATCCTCAAAAGACTCGGTTAAAAACCCCAGATGTCCCCCCACATTCGCTGCCAAAATCGGAATGCCGTCAGCAGCCAAATTCCGCGCGGCAGCTAGGGCAGTACCGTCGCCGCCGAGCACCACAGCTAAATCAATTGAACTGTTACTAGAAGCTAAAAATACCGGATACGGGTTATCTTTCGGGCCGCTGGGCCCCATTAAAACGTCACACCCGCGACTTTCTAATTGGCGGGCACACTGTTCTGCCCACCGCTGGCTGAGGGTATCTCTGGCTTTGTGGGCGATAATTACTTGTTTTAGTTGCACAACCTATCGATTTTAGATTTCAGATTTGGGATTTTCGATTGTTAGATGATTAAATTTTAGACTGAATTGCCACCAGCGGGACGAGCGCAGTGCACATCGATTTTTGATTTTTGATTTTTGATTTTTGATTTGGGATTGTTAGATTATTAGATTTTAGACTGAATCGCCACGAGCGGGACGAGCGCAGTGCACATCGATTTTTGATTTTTGATTTGGGATTTTTGATTTGGGATTGTTAGATTATTAGATTTTAGACTGAATCGCCACGAGCGGGACGATCGCACTGTACTCGGAAATATATTATTCCGATGACAGGGTATCTCCCCTCCATCGATTTTAGATTTTAGATTTGGGATTTTTGATTGTTAGATGATTAGATTTTAGACTGAATCGCCGACTCTCCCTCTGGTTTATAGCAGTTGCAAAAAGTAATCCAATTTTTAGAAAGCTCGCCTCCATTATCTCATCTTTAATTCCCAATTCTTGAATCTAAAATCTAAAATCTAAAATCTAAAATGGTATTATCCCTCGGTGCGGCTGGATTTGGGCCGCGGCCAGATGATGCTGGAATCTGCCGCGAGTAAGCGAGAAACTGCGATCGCCCCAAAGCGGTTGAGGTGGCTGGGGTCAAAAAAATAGTCGTTGCGGCCGGGCCACCGCTGCGACAAGTCGCGGAAAGCGAAGCCTTTTTGCCGCGACAGTTGATCCATTCGCTGCCGGAACTGCTGTTCTGCCCGCAGGCGAGTTCCGTCTAAGTAGTCGTCGGTGAGGGGTAAATTGACGAAAATTAGGGGAATTTTGCGAGCTTTGGTAAATGCTACAACTGAATTAAAGGCTGTTGCTTGTTTGCCTCCGAGGTTGAAGTTTTCGTAGTCGCGATCGTACTGGCCTGAAACGTAAGCGCGTTCTCGATAATAAGTGTTGGGATTGTAACGGCCAGATATAGGCATGAATCCGTTGGAGTCGATCGAATCTGCCAATTCGCGGACTTGCCTCATTGCTACAGTTGTCGGCTGCGAGACTGGAATCAATTCTGCTTTTTGAGTTGCTGGAACGGCTGCGATCGGTTTTAACTCATATCTTGCAGCATTTGAGGCAACGGGCAAGATGCCCGTTCCACCAGACAGGAATTTGATTGTGGGGTGGGTGTCAGCAACGGGCAAGATGCCCGTTCCACCAGACAGGAATTTGATTGTGGGGCGGGCATCTTGCCCGCCGCTGAAAGGTCGATCGACAGATGCCCGTGCTTTGCGGAAAGTGTTGTTAGGGCAGGGCTGCGGGAATTTGTAACACTGGGGAATCACGTTGGGTTCATCGGACGGCAGTTCGGGGCGAACGCCTGCTGCTAAAAGTTGGCTGCCTTCAGAATCGACGATCGAATTAAAAGTGCGATCGTCCCGGCCGCTGTTAAATCCCCGCACACCGTCTGCCCAGATAATCATTTGAGGCAAATGACCGGGCTTCAAAAGCCGCCGCAGTTGAAAGTCAACTACTTGTGCAGTTGCGCCGTTGACTGAAAAGTTAAATACTTTTAAGCCCGGACGGCCATTTTGGGCCAAAGATTGCTTTAGCTGTTTGGGATCGACGCCCTGCAATGCCCGGGAACTACCGACAATCAAAATATCTGGCGGGCCGACGGCAGCAACGTAGGATAGGTAAAGTTCGAGTTGTTCGTTTAGCAAATCGCTGCTGAAGCTGACTGTACTGGCTTGCGATCGGGTTGCGCCCGCTTGCTGCTGCGAATAAACCAGGTTTCTCATGTACTCGATTACTTTTTTCTCCGCAAACGCCCGTCTGGGACTGCCTGGGGGAACTGCTTGCATCCAGGCGACGGCCTGCACCCACAGGGCGGCTACTTCGTCCCAGTCTTGTTTTGAATTGGCTGATTGAGCCAAATTAGAAGCTTGGGTGGCAAAGTTAACTGACTCCGTGAAGGCATCGCTTTGAGGGCATGAAGCAGCGCTGAGAGATTTTTTGGATTTGTTGGGGTTTTTAGCTAACAGAGACGTTGGGGACTGGGCCAGGACTGCGGATTCGATCGAACCCGATGGCGCTGCGGTGTTGGGCGGCTTCGTTGACGAACATCCCAAAGTTACGGCTAATACAGCGGCTGCGGCGCAGGTACGTTTGAGGATGCTGGTGCTGATGCTAGCAATGTAGCGGCGAATCATAAAGCTTTCAGCGTGGGCAAAATATTACTAGATATTACTAATTATCCGGGGGATGGAGCAATTAGCTCAAACAGATGTTTTAACCATTCAATAAAAATTAAGGCGATCGGGCAATCGGAGTTTAGCACTTGTGCTGTTATTGCTTGTCCCATCGGCATTGCAGGCGTTTTCTGCCATGCCAGCCAAGTGTGGATTAGCGCTTTGGGATGATGAATTAAAGTGTAGCGGTTAAGTCCGGCTTGTTCGAGCTCTTGTAAAATTGCTTCGGCTTTCGGATGCAGGGTGTCGCCAGGGGGGATGAGATAGGCGACAAAATCTTCTAACATTCCAGGAAGTTGATTGTTTGGCATCAACCAAACTCCGACGCGAGGCAAGTATGGATCTGAAGGTGTGCAAACCCAGCCTTCGGGAGGGGGAGATTGCGGGATATCTCGATAGCCACTCGAACTCAGTTTATGTTTAAGAGATTGCCACCGCCCACTTAAATTGCTATCGGCATCTACCACAATTCCCAACGTGCGTAAATTCTCTGCTTTCAATCTTTCTGGCAAGCCATTTAGCAGCGCTTCAACTCCTTCTGTACCTTCTTGTTGCGGTACTTCGACGGAAAATGTTTCTGGCAGTTGATATTGCTTGCACAAAGCCGAGATTACGTGTAGGTCATTCTTACCTTCTACCAATAACTGTTGAGGTTTTGGTGAATGAGGTTTTGGTGCTTTTGGCATCAGCGCACCTCGATACTTTGGCGCACTGCAACGGACAATTCATCGGGAGTGTATTCAACTGCACGAATATCCTCACCGCGCCGGCTCAAGCGAAATAATTTGCCAACCGAACTATCTTCTGACTGTTCTAAGGCTTCTTGAAATGCGGCTATGCAATCCCAACTGTGGGTAGTTGCAAAGACTTGAACGTTCAATCGCTGTGCTGTTTCAAATATCAATCGCCACATATCAGTTTGGGTTTGATAGTAAAGACCTGTATCAATTTCATCGACTAGCAAAAAACCATTTTCTGATGATACGGCTGCCATTGCTATACTAAGAATTCGTCGCATACCATCTCCCATACTGCCAAGAGTAACTGGGTAATTCTGTCCTCGAAGTTTAATCAAAATACCACTGTTATTAGTGGGATTACTGGTAAAACTAATACGTTCTACATCGGGTTCTAATATTTGCAGTACTGCTACTACGCTTTCTTCTTTTGGGGTCAGTGTAATAGCATCCCAAAACACAGCCATTTCGTTAAAACTTATTGCCGTAGTTTTGAGTAAATTAAAATTATCTTTGCTGGCTCCAACAAGCGACAAATAGTTATCATCGAGCTCTGTTGATTGAACCGAAAGTAAACTACTAATCTTAGCAATAGTCGCATCGCGCAGCACTGAAATTTTGACTCGGTAATTTTGATTGTAATAAGCAATTAATTCCCATGCTAAAAACCTGGTTTCTAGTTCTTCATCTACCGGAATTACCACTTGTTGGTTTGTAGGGTTTGCTTGGATTTTGAGTGAGAGCTGTTCTTCTTTCTGGGATTGAATGTAAATACTTCCCTCTGGAGTTAGTTGATGTCCGTAAAAAATATGTTCAAATTGATACTTGCTGCGGTTTACTGCTTGACCTGATGCAAGTTGAGTTTTTATGTTGCTCATTTCGCCACGACCATTTAGTACATCAAACAAAGCTTGAATACTCTGTTGTTGGACTAATAAATAAATGGCTTCCAAAAAAGTAGTTTTACCACTATTGTTCTGACCGACTATCAAATTAACCCTAGCTAGATCGTCGATATGAAAATCTCTAAAACAGCGATAATTTTGGATGGTAAGATCGCGCAACATGGATTCCTCGCATATTAACTATATTTTATCATTTCTCCGTTCAGACTAGAAACCAGTATGGGATTCGATGACTGCTTCGGCTTGCAGGGCGATCGACCTCAATTTATCCAATGTATCCTGCTTCGCACTATGCCACAACCCCCGCTGACGAGCTTCTAGCAATCTTTCCGCCATATCTCGCAGTGCCCAAGGATTGTTTTCTTGAATAAATGTCTGCACTTTCTCATCAAAAATGTAAGCCTCTGCGATTCCTTCATACATAAAATCCTCTACACAATTTGCCGTAGCATCGTAAGCAAACAAAAAATCAACAGTTGCTGCAATTTCAAAAGCACCTTTATAACCGTGTCGCATCGCACCTTCTATCCATTTGGGATTCACAGCCCTGCTGCGGTAAACCCGCGCAATTTCCTCCCGCAGTTGCCGCACCTTCGGATTTTCAGGAATCGAATTGTCGCCGAAATAGGTTTCAGGATTTTTGCCTTGCAAATTGCGAATTGCGGCCGTCATTCCCCCTTGGAATTGATAATAATCATCCGAGTCGAGGATGTCGTGTTCGCGGTTGTCTTGGTTTTGCAGAACTATTTGCATTTGGCCGAGGCGTTTTTCAAATGCTTCGGGTGCAGAAAATCCCCATTCACTCTGTTTAACTCCTGCTACATCTCCCGGCAAATTTGAGGAACTAGAGGAGGTATAGGCGTAACTGCTCCAATTAATGTAAGCTTTTGCTAAATCGCTGTCGTCTGTCCAGTTTTGAGCTTCAATTATGCCTTGAAGTCCTGCGCCGTAAGCACCTGGTTTTGAACCAAAGACTCGAAATTGCGATCGCCCTTGCGCCTCTTCTCGACTCAAACCTGTAGATTCCCAATACAAAATCTCTTCCTTAACTTGTGCGGCTAAAGGGTTATTTTCAGCCGATTCGTCTAAATCTGCCACAGCTTTTACCGCACTATCAAACAAATCAATTAAATTAAAAAAAGCATCGCGGAAAAACCCCGAAATTCGCAAAGTAACATCAACACGCGGCCTTCCCAAAACAGAAACTGGCAAAATTTCAAAATCTACAACCCGGCGCGAAGGGCCATCCCAAACTGGTTGAACTCCTATCAGCGCTAAGGCTTCGGCGATGTCGTCTCCCCCCGTCCGCATGGTGGATGTTCCCCACACTGACAAACCCAAAGTTTTCGGATATTCGCCGTTTTCTTGGGTGTATCTTTCGATTAAAGTTTCTGCCGCAACTCTGCCAACTCTCCAGGCGGTTTCTGTGGGAATGGCGCGGATATCTACGGAGTAAAAATTGCGACCGGTGGGCAATACATCTGGTCTGCCGCGAGTGGGCGCGCCGGATGCGCCGCTTGGTATGTGCCGCCCATCTAGTCCGCGCAACAGGTTGGTAATTTCTTGGTTTGTTTGGAGGAGTGAAGGTAAAAGATAGTTATTTATCCAGTCTAATTCTTGTTGGGTTGCTTCTCCTATTTCTGGATTGGCAACCGCAGATGAACGCGGATGAACGCGGATTTTTTCGATTAAGTTATCTACTAATTCAGCGGCTTTTTCTTCGAGTTCTTTTACTAAATCGCCTGCTGTGCGGTGCTGAATTATCGACGTTGGATCGCAGGTTAAGGGGTCGAAATCGTAGCCTGAGTCTTCTGCTAGGGCGCGGGTTATGCCCGATCGCCCGTTGGTGGGATGGCGGGCGATCGCAATTATCAAATCGCGCAACTGTCTACCTTCGGGGCACTGCCCAAAAATGTGCAATCCGTCGCGAATTTGGGATTCTTTGAGTTCGCAAAGATAGCCGTCTGTGCGGGTGATAAATTCTGTAAATTCCGATTTATTTAGTTGTATTCCTAAGTCTTTATCTAAGTTTTCTTTGTTGGTGAGGGCGAGAATGCGATCGCGAATCATGGGTAATCGAGACGGATCTAAGCTTTGGGCTTCGCAATATTCGTCGATTAAGGTTTCCAACTGCTGCAAAGGCCCGTAGAGTTCGGCGCGAGTCATCGGCGGTGTCAGGTGGTCAATAATCACAGCTTGCGATCGTCTTTTTGCTTGGGAACCTTCCCCCGGATCGTTGACAATGAAGGGATAAAAATTCGGCATCGCGCCTAACGCTACTTCGGGATAACATTTGTTAGACAATGCTATACTTTTACCCGGAAGCCATTCTAAATTGCCGTGTTTTCCGGCATGAATTATAGCGTCTATTCCCAACTTTTCTCGCAGCCAATAATAGTAAGCTAGATAATTGTGAGTTGGTTCCAAGTCGGGTGCATGATAATTCAAGGCGGGGTCAAGTTCATACCCGCGCGATGGTTGAATTCCTACAAATACATTGCCAAACTGAATCCCCGGAATCGGAAAGTAGGGACACGGCATTGCCGTGTCCCTACCTTGTGTATGACCTTCCGCCAACCCCCATCTATTGCAAATTCCATCTTGCACTTCCTGCGGCAAAGTAGCAAAATATTCTTCATATTCTGCCAAATCCAATGATTGATGAACAGGTCGCAATTCGCGTCCTTCCGGGTCATTTGTTACGCCAGAAGTTAACTGTTCAATTAACACATTGCCGCTAGCAGGGATATTTTCAATTTGATAGCCAGCTTGCTGCATAGCTTTGAGGATTTCGACACAGCTAGCGGGCGTATCTAAGCCGACACCGTTGGCTAAGCGGGCGTTGCGGGTGGGGTAATTTGCCAGAATTATGGCGATGCGTCTGTTGGCGGCTGGGGTTTGTTTCATCTTCACCCAATTCGCGGTTAAATCTGCTACAAATGAAATGCGATCGCCCGCTGCTACATAGCCTACTACATCTGTTTCTAATTCGCTGTTCCAAGTCTGTACGGCTTTAAAAGAAACAGCCCTAGTAATGATTTTTCCGTCTACTTCCGGCAAGGCTACATTCATCGCCACATCGCGGGGCGAAAGTCCTTGTAATTCAGTTTCCCACTGTTCCAAACCGCCACCGCTGAAGATTGCTTGCAATACGGGAACGTCTAAGGATTTTAAGCTGTTTTGTTCCGGTTCTTGGCTGCTGAAACCGGAGACTGCAAAACTTGTGGTGTTGAGCAATAATTGAATGGGTTCTGATTCTTTTGGCTGGAAGTATTCCAGCAATTCTATTTGCAAATCTGGTTCCCGCAGAGAAGACACAAAGACGGGAACTGGTACTAAGTTTCGCTCTGATAGAGCTTGACAAAGTGCATCAACTGGTGCTAAGTTTCCTGATAAATAATGAGCGCGATAAAATAAAATTCCGACTTTTGCTAGAGTTGGTATATTTAATAAATTATCCGGGAACTGATTTTGTATTGTGGAGCAGGCATCATTTTGTATTGTGGAGCAGGCATCTTGCCTGCTATCTTGTAAGGGCAGGCAAGATGCCTGCCCCACAAGATTTGTCCAATCATAAATTCCGACGCGGGAAACTGTTTGGGGGAGGGGCGGATTGTAAGCAGTTTTCAAGCAAGTATCGGCGGCAAATTTGAGTGCGTTAACAAAGTTTTGGACTCCGCCTTCTGTGAAATAGCGCCACAGTTGATTTACTGCTGACAGCGATACATTGGAATGGCTGATTAAATCGGGATCGGGACTGTCTTCTCCCGGCATTACAATCAGTGATGCCTTAGTTTTATGCACAGTTTCTCGCAGGATTTCTAACCCGTAAGACCAATAAGAACGCCCTCCTAAAAGTCTTAAGATTATGACCTCTGCGCGTTCTAAAACTTCCTCGGCATAGGTGTCAATTGTTAGCTGTTGCTGCAACTGAAGCAGGTTTACTGCGCGCACTTTGGGAAATTTTGCCGGCATTTTGGATGCGGCGGCTGCGAGAGTTTGAATGTCGGTGTCAGCAGCACTAATAAATACTATTGGTGCTGGGGTTTGCTGTATAAAAATTACTCCTTCTGCTTGAGGGCTCCAACCTCCGGGTGTGGCTGCTATTTTGTGCATTAATTTTTTTTATGTTAATAAATAGTGAGAGAAAGTGCGATCGCCTTTACTATAACATGACTTATACATCAATAGAGGCGAGGGCGTGTTTCCCACCCGGACATTCCCGCCCAACCGATAGAGGGCGAGCACGGGGGCATCGCCCCTACATTCGGGGAGAGAACGAGCGTCAAAGTCCCGGAAATCTTAACCTATAAACTGATAAATAAAACTCCCAAAATCATGATTCCGGCCCCTAATAATCTTTCTTGAATATCTTTTTCCTTAAAAATGAAATGACCGAACAATACACCGATTAACACGCTAGTACGCTTAATCGCGACCACTCGCACTACGAAAGTTAATGTCAAAGCTTGCATTTGAAACATGACTCCAGTAGCATTGATAAACCCCATAGCAGCTAGCATTGGTAATTGTTTGAGAATTTGTCGCCCTGGATTTGGGGTTTTGTGCAATAAAACTGGCAGTAGCAAAACAGTCATTGTACTGAACAAAGAGAATATCCAAAAAATAGGGTAGGAATTTGTAACTCCTATTTTGTCACAATTTGAGGCAATACTCCATAGAAATGCAACGATTAACATCAATTTTGATCCGGGTTCATCCAGCAGTGCTTTGAATGGAGCTAAATATCCTTTAGATTTCTCTTTGATATTTAATAAATAAGAGCCTGCTACGATTAGTAAAATGCCCATATAATCAAAAAACTTTGGATATTCACCGACCATTAACGGTGAAGTTAACAACATGAATAATGGTGTCAAAGCTACCAGCGGTAGTGTCAGGGATAAATCTGATAGTTTGATGGCTTTGATGTAGAGGAGGGCTGTGACAGCGTTGATGCTACCTCCGATTAATAGGGCGAGCCAAAATTGAGAATTTAATGGCGGAATTCCTGTATATAATACCCAGGGAAGCAAAAAGATGACTGAAAAAAATGAGAGAGACCAAGCGACAACATATTCGTCACTTTTTTTGAGGTTTTGTTTGCCAAAAACGTCTTTGACGGCTTCAAAGAAAGCGGTCAAGATTCCAAAAATTAACCAAGTCAACCTAAATATGCGCTCCTGACTCGCTCGTCGTTTAGCAAATCCGCTCCAATACCTGTGAGGGTAATATTACCAGCTTCTAGTACGTAACCCCGATCGGCAATTTGCAGTGCTAAATTGGCGTTTTGTTCGACTAAGAGGATTGTAACGCCTGTGGAACGCAGGTTTTGAATGATTGCGAAAATTTCTTTGACGATCGCGGGTGCTAAGCCTAAACTAGGCTCGTCTAATAATAGCAGTTTCGGGCGCGACATCAGCGCACGGGCGATCGCCAACATTTGCTGTTCCCCGCCGCTGAGGGTTCCTGCTAGCTGGCGGCGCCTTTCTGCTAGGCGCGGAAATATCTCAAATTGGCGCTCTAAATCGGCTTTTACTGCCGCCGAGTCCGATCGAATATAGGCCCCCAATTCCAAGTTAGCCAACACCGTTTGCTGCGCCAAAACCCGCCGCCCTTCTGGACTGTGGGCGATTCCCAATTTCACAACTTCGTAAGCTTGACGGCGGGTAATATCGCGCCCGCTATAAATAATTTGTCCTTGCTGTATATTAACTATTTTAGAAATAGCCCTGAGTGTGGTACTTTTGCCCGCACCGTTGGCACCGATGAGACTGACAACCTCGCCTGCATTCACGGTTAAATTAATATTTCGCAGGGCTTGAATGCCTCCGTAATTTACAGAAACATTTTTGAGTTCTAAGAGGATGTTTTGGGGGTTTTTTGATGGGCTGTCGTGCATTTTCTGTGACTTGATTGTTGATAACAAAACTGTCTCTTTTCCCGCAGTCCGCCAGGGGTTTCAACCCCGGGCTCATAGCTTAATTCCTGGCTATGAGGACTGGGAGATACATTTAACAATAACTATTAATCTTACTCGTTCCCTGGGATTTACCGCCCAAGCGGGGGCGGGTTTATGAGATTGTGGGTTTGAGGCAGTTATTGTCCGTGAACCCGCCCCTACAGAATGGGTAAAAATGATGCAATACGTGAGTTTTATTACTCGTTACCATGCAGAGCCTGGTAACGCAGAACCAGAGGCTTTGCCTCAATTTTTCCTGTTGCCAAACGAGGCAGACCCTGTAGATATTGCTTGGGAGCATCTCATATTTGTAAAAATACTTCTTTTGGCTCCTTCCTTCTTCCTCTTTCCTTCTTCTTTCTTCCTCCTGCCTCCTGCCTCCTGCCTCCTGCCTCAAAACTCCAATTTCTAGCTTGGCTGCAAAACTGAGATGCTCCCTATTGCTTCTTTGCCCGACCCGGCGAAACATTTACAATTTCTACGTTTCATCTCCCAAATAAGCCTCAATTACCGCCCGGTCATTCCTGACAACAGCAGGTTCTCCCAAAGCAATAAGCTGACCGAAATGCAAAACGGCAATGCGATCGCACAATCCCATAACTAGCGGTACATGATGCTCGATCAATATTACAGTTAAATTGAATTGTTGGCGCACTTCTCGGATAAATTCGCTTAATTTGTGCTTTTCATTGGGATTCATCCCCGCTGCAGGTTCATCTAACAAGAGTATTTGCGGTTCTAGGGCTAAAGCGCGGGCAATTTCTAAGCGCCTCTGGTCGCCGTAGGGCAAGTTTTTGGCTTGTTCGCCCGCGCGATCGCCCAATCCGACTAAATCCAACAATTCTAAGGCTTTTCGCTGGGTTTTGCGTTCCATTGCGTTAGAGGCCCGCAAGCCTAAAATCCCCGCCAGCACCGATAAAACTGGATTGCCCGATCGACTGTGGATGTGTCTGGCGATCGCCACGTTGTCCAAAGCAGAAAGTTCCCCAAACAACCGAATATTTTGAAATGTTCGGGCCATACCTTTATTAGCAATTTGATAAGGTCGCAGTTTAGAAATATTTTCGTTTTGATAAATCAGAGTGCCACTAGAGGCAGGTATCAGTCCAGTCATTACATTAAATAGAGTTGTCTTGCCAGCGCCGTTAGGGCCGATCAATCCAAAAATCTCGTATTTTTGAACTGTGAAAGATACGTCGTTTACAGCAATTAAACCGCCAAAGCTGCGAGTTAATCCTTGTGCTTCTAAGATGGAATTGCTTTTTGAGAGGGTAACAGTTTCTGAAATCACAAAAAACTAGATAAAATCTGCAATATAATTATGCCTCACATTTGTATTTTAATAAATAGCCTCCCGCTTGAAAATCCTTTACTGATTACCAATTACCCATTATTAATTACCAGCCATCTAGCTGATTCAACGGAAAACCGCTATAATATTACAATTGCCGTGCCGCCTCAATCTCCTCAAGCCGTCTCGCCTTGGTAATCTTATGACGATGTACGTACCGGATTCGCAGCCTTCGCAAACAAAAGTCCTCCCTACGATGTATGATTTACCCAGTGAAGACCCGGAGGAACCCGGTTTGCCTGACGAATTTCACGAGTTTCAACCCGAACTGCTGCGTTTAACCTGCCGCCCCGCCAACCATCCACCAGAACAAATATTTATAGCGACAGACCTCAATCTATACTACGATTCTAGCCATCTCAATTGGTACAAAAGACCTGATTGGTTTCTCGTATTGGGGGTGCCGAGATTGTATCGAGGTGACGAATTGCGCCTCAGCTACGTGATGTGGCAAGAAAATGTCAGTCCTCTGGTAGTAGTAGAACTGCTGTCACCTGGAACTGAAGAGGAGGATTTAGGAATCACAGAAGAAGCACGAAATAAACCCCCTACTAAGTGGCGAGTTTACGAACAGATTTTGCAGATTCCTTACTACTTTGTTTTCAGTCGGTACAACAATCAACTGAGAGTATTTCGTTTGATTGGCAATCGTTACCGCGAACAAGTTTTAACCGAGCCGCGATTCTGGATACCGGAATTAGAATTAGGTATAGGTTTGTGGGAAGGTTGTTATCAAGGTTGTTTGAGGTTGTGGCTGCGTTGGTACGATGTCAGTGGCGATTGGGTTCTGACTCCAGAGGAGTTTGAAAGGCAGCGAGCCGAATTAGAAAGTCAGCGAGCCGAATTAGAAAGACAGCGGGCTGAATTACTAAGTCAGCGAGCTGAATTAGAAAGTCAGCGAGCAAATCGATTAGCCGATCGCCTCAGATCGATGGGCATTAATCCAGAGGAGCTGTAAAATTAAATAGCAGCATGAAATGGTGCAAGCTGCAAGCGCTGTCCATAAAAACTTATTAACTAAAAATAAATTATGCCAGACTCTACCTCACTGCGCGATCGCTACTTAGCCCTAATCGACAAAATTGTCGAAATCACCCTCAAAGGTCAAATTCGCTCCAAAGAACAAGTTTATCAAATGCTGGTGCAAGACATTAGCACAGGTACCGGTGAAATCTTTGAACGCTGTTTCGGCGAACGCCTCGATGCCACCGAAAATCAGCTCAGAAATGAAAAAGACGAAATCAAACAAGCAAAGGCAAATCGCACCCTTCGAGCGCTCAAAACCATCCAAGGAGAATGGGAACGCTGGCAGAAAGATAACCGCATCGATCGCGCAATTGCATCCTCAATCCAACAAATCGTTACCGCCGAATCTAACGCCCGCCTCCTGGCATTATTGCAAGTAATCGATCCGAATAAAGAACATCCGCTGACTCTAGATCAATTGCAGCAATTGGCAAAATTACTGCACCAAGAAATGCTGCAAACGAGCAATCCCGAAACAGAGCAAGATTTGCAGCAAATCACCGCCGGCATCGCCAAAGGTTTAGAATCTTGGCAGCGTTTGGAACCGGAACTTGTGGGCTGGATTTATCAGCCGCAGCAGCTAGGATTTGCAGGTAGTCCCGAACAAAATGGGCCTTGGGCTTTTTGGGCAAAAAAAGTTAAGAGTCCCTTTCCCCAGGCTCTTTTAAATACTATTGCGCTCGGTGAATCTATAGTTCAATTCGCCGCCAAGGAATCAAATTTAGAGTTAGGCATTTTGGTGGAATTGGCGATTGTTTTGCAGTCTCTGCAGCGGGCGTTGGCGATCTGGTTTGACAAGCAAGTTTATGATTCCAAAGTGTCAACCAAAGCTTCAATTTCTACTTACATTACTTTTGCGGTAATTTGGAGTCAGCTAGCTAGTGGGTTTAATAATTCTACCAAGATCGGCGAACAGTTGGCAAATGCTTGTTTTCAAGTAACTTTGCAAATTCTGCGCGCTTTTTCTCAGCGGGAATACTTTCCCCTTTATGGCGGAATTTTTGCTTCGTTTGATGGTAAAGCCCTGCGACATACTTTGGATTATTTAGACGAACCGCTGCGGCGAGTTGAAGGCACTCAAGCGAAAGCTCGGATTCTGACGCTTTTGGGTTATTCGATGCAGGCGGCTGGGGCTTACGAGCGATCGATCTTGCTGCACAAGCAAGCGCTGGAAATTGCCCGTCTCGAAGGAGACAAAGCTTGCGAAGTTGCCAATCTCAATCACATCAGCCGCAACTATGTTGCTCAAAAAAATTATCAGGAAGCGATTAATTACAGCCAGCGGGCTTTAATTATGGCCAGACAAGCGGGAGAAAGGCAAGGTGAGGCAAATGCGCTGGCTAATTTGGGTTACAGCGAAGTGTTTCAAGCGCGGCAGTTGGAGGAGGTGGAACCGGAGGTTTATGAGAGTGCGATCGGTTATTTGGAACAAGGTTTGTTGCTATCGGAAAAATTGGGAGACAGGCAAAGTCAAGCTTTTTGTTCCAGCAGTCTCGGTATTGCTAAAATAGCCCTGGAAAATGCTGAAGGTGCGATCGAATATTTGCTTAAAGGTTGGCAAGCGGCTCAATTTTCAGGGGATTTATATTTGCAAGGTCTGAATTTGGCTTATTTGTCTCAAGCTTATTACAGAATTCACAAACTAGAAAAAGCAATATTTGCGGGCAGTTTGGGGATGTATCTTTTGGAGCAAATTGGTGCAATTGAGTGGCGTCAATCGGCTGGTTTGTTGACAATTTTGCGGGGTCAAATGGGTGCAGAATCTTTTAAACAATCTTTGGCGAAAAGTCGAGCGAATATCATTCCGGCGATCGGTGTTGACGGCTACGATTACATCCCGGAATTGCTGGAAAAATATCAGCAATCTATTTAATACAGCATATTCCAGGTTTATGGAGTGTAGGGACACGGCAGTGCCGTGTCCCTACGGGAATCGAACGATAGGCGGGTGTACTTCATAAACGTAGAATCTGCTGTATCAAAATCGCTCGGCGGTTGAAAGAGACTGTTGGCGAATCAATAAAGGGCTTCACCCCTCACCCCTAAAAATAGTGGGTCTAGACTAAATGTCTAATTGACCATATATAGCCTTTCTCAGAAAGATGAGGTACCCGACGTGCATAGGGCATAGGGCATAGGGCATAGAGCATAGAGCATAGGGCATAGGGCATACCTCACTTTTTTGAGAACCGCTATAGCTATTAACTATCAATAGTGAACGGAAATACTGCCTCCCAGAGGTGAGGGGTAATAAACCTTGCGAATTGGCCAACAGTCTCTTTCTAATCGCCCGGTATATTTATTTGAAGCTCGATCGCTCTTTTAAAGCCTGGCCGCCAGTAAATTCTTAATAATTGGGATTTTGGCCGCAACTTCGGCTTGAGATACCTCGGTTTGCTGCCAACTCGATCGCCCAGCAAGTCGATCTGCCCACTGCTGCAACTTCGGATACTCATCAAAAGATATGCCAAACATCCCCAGCGAAGGCACAGCAGTCCCCGCCACCACTTCGGCGAAAGTAAACTGTTCCCCAGCAAAATAAGTGCGATCGTCCGCCAGCAACCCCTCAAAAAACCTCAGTACCGTTGCTATCTGCTGTGTTGACTGTTCCAACTTCTGTGCAGTGTCTCCCGCTACACCCAGCATTTGACGTGTTAATGGAAACATTGCCGACAACAGTTCATTTAACGTCAGCATTTCCACCATTCGCACAATTCCCAACGCTTTCGCCTCTGTAGGTAGCAGTGCAGGCGTCGGGTATTTCGCCTCCAGATAATCGAGAATTGCCAGCGACTCCACCAAAGTCAAATCTCCATCCACTAAAACCGGTATGCGGTGGAACGGGTTAATTGCCAGAAAATCCTGCCCAAATTGGTCGCCGTCGAGGTTAAGCGCTAGAGGCTCAAACGCAATCTGCTTTTCCAGAAGTGCCACCCACACACGGCGAGAATTCAGAGAAATTGGAGTGTAGTACAGTTTTAGCATCAGGTTTACCTTACGCGACACTACCAGTTTATCAGCCAAATGTTTTGATTTATAAGGATTTGGGGGAGCCGGGAGAGTTGTTTTGAGCGATCGGCACCCCTTTAAAAAACCCAATTTTAAAAAAAGTTGTATTACCCCCTTGACAGTCTTGTATTATGTTGTGTAGTATAAACGTAATGCGAAGGGGAAAGAGCTTCAAAGCCCTACCCCACGAGCAATATGAACCTTGAAAACAGAATAGGAAGTTAATCGTGTCACATAATTGTGGACATCGGCGGTGTAGACTCCGGCAACAATAGCCCGATCGGGTTGTAGTACGCGGAATCAACCGCCACCCCGTCCCAACTTGAGTAATTCAAGGACAGAATATTGTTCATTTTCGCGGGGGTATAGCTCAACCGGTCAGAGCAGTCGCCTGTCGAGCGAAAGGTTGCGAGTTCAAGTCTCGTTACTCCCGTCAGTCGATTTTAGATTTTAGATTTTAGATTTTAGATTTACTCCACAGGAGAAGAATCTGGGAACTGGAACTTTGGTCTAAAATCCACACCTCCTGTCGGAAAGCAAGTATCCGTTTTTCGGCGGGGGTCAAAGTCCCGTAGGCAAAAGTCAAGCCGTCTCTCCCTCTGGCGTGAAGATTGCGAGTGCAAACCTCGTCGGGACTCCCAGGTTAGGTGGCCGAGTGGTTGAAGGCGTCGGTCTGCAAAACCGAATTGGGCGGGTTCAAATCCCGCCCTAACCTCTGTTCCTATTTATTCGCAGGAGCAATCTCAAATCTCAAAGAGCAATCCAAAATCCAAAATCTAAAATCTAAAATCGATAGTGCTGTAGGCAAATGGTTTAAGCCGCTTGGTTTTCACCCAAGTGATTGCGGGTTCAACTCCCGTCAGCACTTCCAAAATTTCTGGGTCGGCCCTCCTATTGGCGTGGGTAGCTGTCTGTAAAACAGTAGCTTAAAGCGTTGCTGGTTCAATTCCAGCCCGACCCATTTGTAACTGCATTTAATATGCAGTTGCAATTTTGAGAACGTGGTGTAGCCGGATAACATCTCAGTTAATAAAACTGAAGATTGAGGGTTCAAATCCCTCCGTTCTCGCTCGCTGTGGAGAGGTGGCCGAGTGGCTTAAGGCGCTTTCCTGCTAAGAAAGAGCGGTTTAACAACCGTCGTGGGTTCAAATCCCACCTTCTCCGTTTTCCCCCGATAGCTCAGTTGGTAGAGTGCTTGTGTGAAGAACAAGAGGTCGTCAGTTCGATACTGACTTGGGGGATTGCGTTGCCTTATAGCTCAATGGTAGAGCAAGCGGTTGTTAACCGCTAGGTTGTAGGTTCGAGTCCTACTGGGGCAGCCATTTTTTCAATTGCCGAGTGGACGAAAGGCAAGTCGCATCGCTCTGAACGATGAGGTTGCAGGTTCAACTCCTGCCTCGGCATCCAATTATTGGGAAGTCGCCTAATTGGTAGGGCACCGCTCTTTGAAAGCGGCAAAATGCAGGTTCGATCCCTGCCTTCCCAGTTCTGCTATTACCAAAGCAGATAAATTACACTCCTGTAGCCCAATTGGCAGAGGCCGCAATTTCAAAAATTGTGTGTTGCTGGTTCAAATCCAGTCAGGAGTACCAAAATTTTAACTAAGTTTCTACTTGCTCCTGTGGCGGAATTGGCAGACGCGGCAGACTTAAAATCTGTTTTATTTTGAGTGTGAGTTCGAGTCTCACTAGGAGCATGAACGGGATGTAATTCAGCGGCCAGAAGCCATGCTTTGGGAGCATGGAGTCGTTGGTTCAAATCCAACCATCCCGACTTTACCCCTGTGATGTAATTGGAAAACATCACTCGCTCAGAACGAGTGTTTTTTGCAGGTTCGAGTCCTGTCAGGGGTATGAGGTTTTATTCAATCTCAAATCTCAAATCTCAAATCTCAAATCGGTTTTGCCCCTGTAGCCCAATCGGTAGAGGCGCTAGATTTAGGATCTAGTTAGTGCTGGTTCGATGCCAGTCAGGGGTATTTGGTGACATCGCGGGTGAAGTAGCCTGGGTAGGCTTGGAGGTCTCATAAGCCTCTTCATAGCAGGTTCAACTCCTGCCCCCGCCACCAAAAATGCAGGTGTGATGTAACTGGCAACATGAGGCTCTTGTAAAGCTTTTATGCGAGTTCAAATCTCGCCACCTGCTTGGGAAAGTGCGATCGCTCTTTAAGCAGGATTGCGATCGCCACCTTCCCAAATTTGCAGTTGTCTTTCTGCTGCAACAAAACAGTTGACATACGGTGTGGGATACACAAAATAATCGTAAGCCAGAGCCATTTGCCGCGCGGCTTCACGATAAGGAACTCGGCCGATTCCCGTTCCCAATCCCGGACAAACGACACTCTCAATTTTACGTTCTGCGTGTCGATTATAGCGCCGAAGTGTTAATAGCATGGCCCACATTGCCACATACGGAACGTCTGTTCCTACGACAGACATCGGTACGCGCATGGTGGGAGTATGAGCGATAAAAGGATGTTTGGGATGGTGAGTTTCGATGATAAATGACGTGCCAACTGGTTGTTCGCCTAGATAGTCTTCCAAAATATGCTGCTGAACCCTAACCATTAGAGAATGACCCAAAAAATCAACAATGGCTGCATCGATACCGCCATCCATCATGCCAAATGAATTGGCGGGACTAACCAAACAGTCATACTCTGTTAAATCCTCGAAACGTTTGTTGGTAATTTCGACATTGGGTAGGTAGAAAAAATACTCTTGGAATGCGGCGAATAGTTCGGGATTGGGTGCTGTAAGTATAAGTTTCATGTGTTTTATCTCCGCTCCTAGTTTAGCAAATTACTAATGGCGATCGCACTCATTTTCCCAATAAGTTGCCATAATTGAGGTAGAGTAGTTCAAGGTTAAACTATGCTAGCAACTGACAACACCTCAATGGGAAAAATTCTTACCACACTCACCGTGACTAACCGCGCCGATCAAAATGTCGCAGCCAGAGGATTTATGCCTTCCGACCAAATCCGTTCAGTCACTCTAAATAATGTGCTAGTTGATACAGGTGCAACAACATTGTGTTTGCCTGCAAGTATCATTGCACAACTCGGTTTAGAATTGCTCAAAGAAGTGGATGTAGAGACTGCTAATGGCATTGGTAAAGCCAGAATTTTTCAGGATGCTAAAATTTCTTTAGTAGGACGCGAAGGCACGTTTGAGTGTTTGGAATTGCCCGGAGGTCTGAATCCTTTATTAGGCGTGATTCCTCTAGAAGCCCTGGGAATTGAATTAGATTTAAAAAATCAGCGATTAGTAACTTTACCCATCAGTCCAACGCAAACTTACTTGACAATTTTGTAAAGCCTGTATGTTGAGGTTAAAGAGATACAATCGCTCAACTAATTGCGGATATGGTGTAACGGTAGCATTCGAGTCTTCCAAACTCTAGGCACGAGTTCGAGCCTCGTTATCCGCTTGGCTAAACGAGAGGTTTTTTCAATCCAAAATCTCAAATTTCCAATCTAAAATCGGTTTGCGGGTGTGATGTAAAGGCTAGCATCTGAGTATGCCATTCTCAGCGCATGGGTTCGAGTCCCATCATCCGCTTTTGTAGTCCTGAGCTTCGATGGTAGAGCGTTTGCCTTACAAGCAGACGCGGGGTAATCTCCTGTCAGGACTACCAATTTATGGGAGTGTAGCTCAATGGATAGAGCGCCGCGCTTCGGACGCGGATGTTGTGGGTTCAAGTCCTGCCACTCTCGTTGTTTTTGCTTTAATTTAAGGAGGTTGATTCCATTGAATGGATAATTTTTTATATTAAGATCGATCGCCCTTTGCGTGCCCCAATCTTTGGAGCCTACATACTTTAGTACGAGAGGAAAGGTAACGCTGTCAAAATCAGCGGGCGTTTGAGAACGAGGAGTGCCATGAACCCGGCAGGTTGGCTTAAAGGTAGCCATCCTTTAAAGAGTGTGTAGTAACTCATCGGCGGAGTCCCTCTAGTAACTGAGAAAACGCAATGCTCTGATAACTTGCACGCGAAGTGCGTGAAGCGCAGCTATCCCCTAGGGAATCGCGCATTAACAAAAAACATGGGAGCGTAACTCAACTGGATAGAGTGTCGAGCTTCTACCTCGAATGTTGTGGGTTCAAGTCCTACCGCTCCTGCTGTCTGGGTTCGTAGCTTAATTGGTAAAGCATCTAACTGGCTGTTAGAAAGATATCGGTTCAAATCCGATCGCAATCCACCACACCAATTTTAGATTTTAGATTTTAGATTTACTCCACAGGTGAATCTTTTACGCGGGGTCATAGCTCAATTGGTAGAGCGCTTGCTTTGCACGCAAGAGGTCAGGAGTTCGATTCTCCTTGACTCCACTTCCGGTGTCTGAAGTCGAAGCGGTCGAGACGCTAGCCCGTGAAGCTAGTTATTAGCGGGTTCAAGCCCCGTCAGACACCCCTTGGAAGATGCCGCTAAATGGTTGGCAACCAGTCTTGAAAACTGGGGTACAGGTAACTGTAAGGGTTCGATTCCTTCATCTTCCTTTTAACCACCGGAAGTCGAAAAGCGAGACACCGTGCTGATAACGCGGGGATAGGAGGGGCAGTACCTCCTCGGTGGATGGATTGGTTTATAATAAGTCTAGATTTGCTAGTTATTCAACATAGAAGCGATGAGCATTCAAGTTCTCAAATTAGAATTGATTCAGTGGATTTTGTTATTAAAGGATATGCAAGTTTTAAACGAAATCCAAAAACTGAAAGAAAATTCACCCGAAAAGACTGCTGTTCTCAAACCTCGTCAATTTGGCTGTGGTCAAGGAATTTTTACTTACGTTGCGGATGATTTTGATGAAACACCTCCTGGTTTTGAAGAATATATGTTGCGATGAAATATCTAATTGATACTCACATTCTAATTTGGTTTGTTGAAGGTAACGATCGGCTTGATGAGTATGTGCGCTCGCTGATTGCTAATCCTGTCAATGAAATCTATATCAGCCAAGCGAGTCTGTGGGAACTTACTATCAAAATCAGCATCGGTAAGTTGTCTTTGTCTATTTCTGTGTCCGAGTTAGAAATATTTCTGCTCGACCACGACTTTCAAATTCTAGAAACTAAGTTCCTCCATTACGAGAAATTGCAAAATCTTCCTTTTTACCATCAAGATCCTTTGATCGCCTAATTATTTCTCAAGCCCAAGCAGAAGATTACACTATCATTACACATGACGATAGGTTCAAACAGTACGATGTAAAATTGTTGTAATATCAAATTATAAAAAGAAACGTGAAACATGAGAAAACTAAAATATTACGTTGCTTGCACCGTTGACGGGTTTATTGCTCGCGAAGATGGCTCATTTGATTGTTTTCCTATGCAAGGAGAGCATTTTGCTGATTTGTTCGATTCCTTTCCTGAGACTATTCCGGCTCACCTTCAGGAAGCACTAGGCATTGGTGCAGAGAACAAGCAGTTTGATGCGGTTTTGATGGGACGCAAAACCTATGAGGTAGGTCTAAATGTTGGTATAACTAATCCTTATCCCAGCTTGAAGCAGTATGTTTTTTCGCGCACTATCAAAGCCAGTCCCGATGAGAATATTGAACTTGTTTCGGACAATCCTGTGGCATTAGTTCAGGAATTGAAAAAAGAAACGGGTAAAGACATCTGGCTCTGCGGTGGTGGCGCTTTAGCGACAACTCTTTTTTCTGAGATTGACGAGATGATTGTCAAGTTGAATCCGGTAGTTATCGGAGCGGGAATTCCTCTTTTTTCCGGTGCAATCAATCCGACAAATTTGGAACTTGCCGATCGCAAAATCTATAGCAACGGTTTCATGTTGCTTTATTATCGAGTGCAGCATTAGCAATCGGGATTTTATGCGTTGCAATTGCTGGGGGCAAAAAAGGACTGAAGTGTTTACTACACAATGATTTTTTAGGAATTACACAAAAGCTGACTTTTTAAGGGTGGTTAGCAAAGCGGTTATGCACCCGGCTTTTAACCGGTACCAGATAGGTTCAACTCCTATACCACCCATTTTTAAAGGCCGAAAGTAGAAGTTAGAGGGTTAAATATGCGTTTTGCCATTCGCGAGGGCGATCTTACTGTCGGTGCGGGCGTCGTTTCCCAAATTTTGAAATAGTTGGATTTCTTCTATTTCCTGCAGGATAGTTCTTCTGTTCTCTTCTGATAAGTAAATCGAACATTTGAGACGAAAGTACCGATATGAAAGTCAAAATTAGCGACACCTATACCTTTCTCACCAACTACTTCTAGCGTCAATTCCCCGGAATGACCGGAACTACCAGGCTCAAAGACAACATTGTTTTGACCTTGGGTAGGTGCCACAAATTTTACGCTGCCTACTCTCTTGATGATGGGCTGACAGTTTTTGATTGAATTCAGAACTCCGCCATAATTCCAAAATTCTTTGGACGCCCATTGCTGTCGAACCTCAGCAGGTGCTGCTACACCCGGAAAACCGTTGTTGTAAACCAATATAAATGTTACAGCGATCGCAGACGGAATTAAAATTCTCAACAATGAAACGATTAGATTGCTTGTGGATTTACTCCGCTTAAATTTTCCAGAAACATAAATTCCTAAAATAGATAGCAAAAAAGGAAGTAAAACCCCAAATGACCAATCCAACTTGTGTCGCAGAGTCGGCATTGATGAGTAGAAATAGGTAACTAAGTAGCCGCTCAGCAAACCGATGATGCAACCGAAAACCAGAAACAACGGCTCACTTTCCATTTCTTGTTCTGAAAGTTTTCGATCCACCAGAGCAATGGTGTAAAGACCCAGAAGATATAGTGCCAGAGCTGTCATTATCCACAAGTAAAGCCACTCACCAAGTGTCGCTTCACGATAGTTCAGATAATTGCCTATAGAGGTGAGGAATGTAATGTCAATCGCTGCTGTTAAAAAGCAAGCTAACACATCTAATAGTGCAACTATCTTGTTTTTCATAAGGCGATTGCTCCTAAAAGTATATAGTTCCTCGCCCTACGACTGTATCTTGATATTTTACACAAGTCAATCCTGTATCTACCTCAATTGAAATGTTAATGCCAACGATCACGTGAAGATGTCGGTGAATTTGGTCAGCGATTGTCCTACCAACAGGCTTTGCGATCGCACTTAAATTAGGTATTGAATAAGGGCGATCGTGTAAAATAAAGTTGTTCTTTTAAGAAAATGCGTCGATTCTGCAATGAAAACGCTAGCTAAATGGTCTGTGGGCGACTATCACCGCATGATTGAAGCAGGGATTCTACGCGATCGCCGTGTGGAGTTGCTAGCCGGTGAAGTTTGCCAGATGAGTCCAGAAACCCCTATTCATTACAACACCACCAAACGAGGTACTAAATACCTCGAAGAACTACTCGCAGGTAAAGCTGATGTCCGCTTCAACGGGCCGATTACGCTATCAGACTCTGAACCAGAACCAGATATTGCGATCGTGCGATTGCCGGAGTCTGCTTACAACGATCGCCATCCCGAAGCTCAAGATATCTTTTGGATTGTAGAAGTTGCTCAAACTAGCTTGAAGAAGGATTTAGAGTTGAAAGCCGCCATTTATGCCGAGGCAGAAATTCAAGAATATTGGGTTTTAAATTTATCTGCTAAGCAAATGATCGTGTTTCGCTATCCTCAGAATGGCGAGTACGCTACAGAGCAAAAGATCGAGGCGGGAACGGTTATACCGCTGGCATTTCCAGACATTCGCGTATCCGTTGAGAGACTTTTAGGGTGATTGGGATTGATCGCCACAAATTTATACAAAAATAGTTGAATTTTCAGAACAGTTGTGTTATAGTAGCCTAGATGCGGGAGTATAGCTCAGTTGGTTAGAGCAGGTGACTCTTAATCTCAAGGTCGAAGGTTCAAGTCCTTCTACTCCCATCCCAAATAACATACTACTCACAAGGCTTTGAGGCTTTAAACTGTCTCTAGTATGTCGTTTTTCGCCCATTTTGCGCTCACGATAGCAGCCAATGGCGGTAGCGGTTGGATTACTGTGAGTGTTAGCGTTGTCGGATTTTTAATGCCGATCGACTATTGGGGCGAGTCGATCAAGAAAAGTGCGATCGCCCAAGCTATTTTTAAACTGAATAACAACAGGAAATGGTGATTAGCTATGATGGCAAGTCTCTCGGCGCGCTGCTATGGGGGCGATCGCGATTTAGATGCGATCGCCGATTTAATTAATACTTGCGAAGGAGTCGATCGGCTCGACGAAGGTACTTCCATCTCGGAATTGCAACAAGAATTTAACCAACCGTCCCTAGACAAAGCCCGCGATATTCGCCTTTGGGAAGATGCGGAGGGAAAATTAATCGGTTTCGCTCGGTTGTGGATTTCTGAACCAGGAGAAGTAATTGACGGTTGGCTGTGGTTTCGCGTTCACCCCGACGCGCGCGGAGGTGATGTGGAAGCAGCGGCGATCGCCTGGGGTGAAGTGCGGATGCGCGAAGTGTCTGCGATGCAGGGCGGGCGCGTGAAGCTGCGAACCTACGCGCGCGCTGAGGATTGCGATCGCATTTCATTGCTCACAAGTAATGGTTTCAAGGTCGATCGCTATTTTTGCCGAATGGCGCGATCGCTCTCTGAACCAATCCCAGAACCCCACTTCCCCGAAGGTTTCGCGCTGCGTCAGTTCCCCAGCGAACAGAACGCGGCAGCTTGGGTAGAAATGTTCAACCAGTCGTTTATCGATCACTGGAATCATCACGATTTAACGGTAGATAAATTTAAGCACGAGTTAGCTAAACCCGATTACAGAAATGATTTAGACTTGATTGCTGTTGCTGATGACGGCACATTTGTCAGTTTTTGTTACTGCGAGATTAGTGTGCAAGAGTGCGATCGTACCGGGCGCAATGAAGGCTGGATTGCTTGTCTCGGCACTCGGCGCGGCTTCCGCAAAAGGGGATTGGGACGAGCGATGTTGCTCGCTGGTTTGCATCGGCTCAAAGCTGCCGGTGTGGCTACTGCTATTCTCGGCGTCGATGCTGAAAATTCATCAGGTGCATTGCATCTTTACGAGTCTGCTGGCTTCCACAATATTCGCGACAGCATTTCTTATGTTAAAGACGTTTGATCGATGTTACAGTTGGCGATCGCGCTTTGACCCAAGAAACCCGGTTTTTTACCGGATCAGCAGGTAGCAACGAAAAATTTTCCTGAAAAAACCAGGTTTCTCGCCACTCGTGTAAGTTTTATCTAAAAAACTTTTGCTACCCCCTTGACACGTATGTAGTATGTATGTAGTATATAAATATGGAAAGTGCAGGACAAGCAAAAACCTGTATTTTTCGTGCAAATTCTGAACCTTGACAACTAAATATTGCTCAAAATTTCAACGAACATCAATTTGAAAGTCTTGTAATATAGACTCGATTGTCATGTTGTTACTTTATACGAGACTGTTCGGTTACAAACTGACTCGGCTAGAGTCAGATGTTGTACGAAATCAGTCTAATTTCAACGAATTTCCTGCGGATTCAGAACAGACAAGCTCTGCCAGATTTCAATCAAGCAAAAAGGCTGAGGAAATCCGCAATATCAAACAAGCTTATCATTTAGAACGGCGCTTCTTTCAGTAAAGATTATCTGATTTCGTGAATCTTTACCGATACTGGCAATTTGCTAAGTCTCACAAAAAGCCAAAGTCGAGAGCAGATAAGCTACTAATCCAAAATCCAAAATTGCTCTAGGAGGTATCGGTAATGGTTCACATTCGTTTTGAAGGACGTTCCTATGACGTGGCAGAAAACCAACTGGGTATCGCGGCAGGAATGAGCGACAAGGCTATTAAGGAACGTCTGGCCAATCATTTTGATGTCAAGGGATCTCGCTTCGAGTCTTACGTGCTCGATCGCCGTCCCAGCGGTGATTTAATTGTCCGCCCAGAAGCCGTTTACGGCTAGAAATTCACTGAAAGCACGTATTAGACAGCGCACCCCAACTAAAGAAGCTTACAAACTGGAAACGTTTAACTTAAAATCCAATTGTAGGTTCCATTCCTACCGGCCCCTCGGCTGAAAAAAAGCTTCTCTGACTTGTGCGCTGCCTTTTATAGCTGAATTTTTTATATCTTTCAGGCGCTTAAAAGTTCCACTTCGCGCCCCAACAAAGGAAGCTTACATACTAGCTCATTGGTAGAGCAATTCCCTCTTAAGGAAAAGGTCGCGGGTTCAACTCCTGCGTATGTGCCAACGGCTTTCTTAACTTGCGTGGAGTGACTTTTAATGCTATAAAAGGCCAAAATAATTGAGTAATTTAGAAGAATCACAAGTCAAAACTTTCTAGTTTAGAGATTAGAAAAATTTTGTTCCGCACCCTAACGAGTGAAGCGAATACACACATTATAATCGATTTGTCGCAGGTTCAAATCCTGCCAGCCCCGTTTAAGGGGCTGTAGCTCAGGGGTAGAGCCATCGGACAGTCAAAACGCTTTGCTAACTTGTGCGGAACATCTCATATTTATAAATATTAGATATAAAAGTGGTGAGGAGAATTAAATTATGAAAAATACAACTCTAATTTACCGATCGCCCAAAGAGATAGACAGTCTGATTCATGCCTTCCAAGAATGCAACCTGTCGCGAAGTCAATGGACGCACGAAGCACATTTAACCGTTGCCCTGTGGTATCTGTGTTATGACTCGGATCAAGAAGCGATAAATGCGATTCGCAATGGCATTAAACGTTACAACTCGGTTCAAGGAATTGAAACCACAAAAAACAGCGGGTATCACGAAACGCTAACCCTGTTTTGGGTGCGAACTATTCGCCGATATCTCGCCGATGAAAGCCAAAATCGGTCGATCGTACATCTGGCTAACGGTTTGATTGCAAAATATGCCGATCGCACTTTACCATTTCGCTATTACACGCGCGATCGCCTGATGTCCTGGGAAGCCAGAAATAGCTGGGTTGAACCCGATTTGAAGTCCCTCGAATCCGAAATAGTCCGCCAGGGATTGAAATCCCTGTCTAATAGCTAAAGTCCTCTGAAGAGGACTAAAGATATTTGTTTTTGTTCGTTTTTAATCACAAAAAATACATTTGTAAACACGCATTTCAGTCCTCTTAAGAGGACTTAAGCTTTGAGCCAGGGATTTCAATCCCTGGCGGACTAAGGCGCTAGGTGCAAAATATTAGGTGACACCAATGAATATGAATACAGCAGAACGCGATTTGCGTTTGGAAATGCTCAACTCTCTGCTCACCACTCCTCACCGTGTATTAGAAAAAGTAGCAGAAATTCACAAGTTAATTATCGAATTAGACCCGATTTTTTACGGTCATTTAGCAGTGTGGTATCAACGTCACGGCGACGTGCGCGATCACAAGGAAGTTTTTGCCGGAAATTTGCTGACTTCGGCGCTGACGGAACACCGAGATGCCGGGTTTATGATGCTGCAAGAGTTCCCTCCCTACGAGGTTTCGCGGATTGTGGACTTTATGAAGCGGCACCAGAATAAGGTGCCCCGCAGCGCGCGCACTGCTGTCACTCGCTATCTGAAATCGCGGGAAAAAAATCCGCAGTTTTTCGATCGCGCGGCCATCCGCAACCGCAAGGCGATGAAGCATTTGTACGCAACGCTGCACGTCAAGCCGAGCGATCGCGCTAACGCTATCCTCTTTAAAGACAATCCGCCGGAAGACTCTCTGGCATCCGTTTTGAAGCAGTTGGCCAAGGCGGCGACACCTGCGGAACAGGCGAATTTGATTGTGGAGTACAAGATTCCGTATACGATCGCAGTTGGTGCGATCAAACAGCTAACGCCAACGGTTTTGGCCGCGCTGATTAACTCGATGTCGCCGCAGGAAGTCATCAACAATTTGAAATCGATTCAGTCTCGCGGCGCGATGGATCACGCGGAAGTCAAGCAGTTGATTGACTCGAAGCTGGATGAAGCGGCAAAGTGCGATCGGGTTTCTGCTTACAAAGCTAGTGTTGCGGGCGCGGGCGCGAACTTCGACGCAGCAACGGCGGCGAAGCTGGAAGCGGTGACAAACGAACAGGTGAAGAAGCGCGGCAAGATTGCGAAAGCAACCGGTTTGTTGATTGACAAGTCGGGAAGTATGGAAAGTGCGATCGAAGTCGGGAAGCGTCTCGCTGCTTTGATTTCCGGCATTTCCGAGGCTGCACTGTTCGTTTATGCCTTTGACACCATGCCGTATCCAGTGCAAGCAAACGGCAGCGAATTGACAGACTGGGAACGCGCTTTCAAGCACATTCGCGCTGGCGGCGGCACAAGTTGCGGTTGCGCGGTGGAAGCAATGCGAATTAAAAAGCAGGTTGTCGAACAATTCATTCTGGTAACAGATGAAGGCGAAAACACCGCACCTTATTTCGCAGATGCTTATCAGAATTACTGCCGCAGTTTGGGGGTAATTCCTGATGTTGTGATTGTGCGAGTTGGTTCTTGGTGCGAATATGTCCAGAAGCAATTGAAGGACAAACAAGTATCGGTGGAAACCTTTACGTTTGCGGGTGATTATTACTCCTTACCGAATTTAGTGCCGATGTTGAGCCGTCCTTCGCGGCTGGAATTGTTGATGGAAATTCTGGATACGTCGCTGCCTGTGAGGGATGACAAGTGATATAATTGGGCATGGCTCGTGAGTTAAGCTGGCGGGCAATGCTCACTTTATGGGATAGCTACTGTGCCATACCTCAAAGCAAAACATCTATCAACCCAAGGTAAAAGGTTGAATGAGAGGGTAAAAACTGCTAATCGCAAGTTAATTTATATTGGTGGTGAAATCAGGTTTCAATCCGAGATGGATTTGGAAGATTATGTAGATGAGAAATTTGATGAAATATTTCCCTCGCTAATTAAAATCAAAAGGCAGCATACTGTAAAAATGCAGCGATGCGATTTATTGTGCTGTACCAAATCCGAAAAGCAGCCGATAATTATTGAGTTGAAAAATGAAGAAGATCGAGGATTAGTTTCGCAGTTAACTCGGTATCGTAAAGCTATTATCACCAATAAATGCTTTGAGGATAAAATTGACTATTCATTGCCAGTTAAAATGATAGCTATCGCACCGAGTTTTCACGCTGATAATTACACAGACAAAGAAGCTTCAAAATTTGAAGAAGATTTTTGTTTTTGGGAATTTGCTGTACAAAATCATCATAATTCAGGTCAATTTAAACTATTAAGTCAAATTTATGAAATTTCTTACCCTGTATTTGGGTTGCCAGAAATCTCTCATAATTTAGATCTTAGCAGTTTACCTCCTTTTACTTGCAATTTTGTAGGTAGGCTCCCACCAGACTATCATACAGATTTTCTGAAGTTGCGAACTTTGCTTTTGTCTCAGCCAAAAGTAAAAGAAATGGTTAGTACCACTTACAGAAAAATATTGTATGGAACTGGGGATGGAGTGAATCACAAAAAAGTGGCCGAAATAACTAACACTACTAACGGAATCGTTTTATTTCTTTGGTTGCCAACAGCCGTTAATAAAAATACCAAAACACCGATAACTAGATTTGGATTTGTTTTGAAAAAAGGAAGCAACCCTTTTTCTGAAAATTCTTCCATAGAATGGGTCGTCTGTACAAAAGATACTATCAACTTAAAAGAGCAACCTCAACCTAATACATTTTCAGGAATGACTAGACATGGAATGTTAAAATGGTGTAAACCTAATATGTACTTGACGCAAGCTGCACAAGGTTATAATCCTAATACTTTTTTCTTACTTTTGTATCTCCTTAAAGGAATTACTCCACCTATTGATAGCACTACTAGGGAATGGTGGGAAATTTACCAAAAGGAGACAGACTTTAATTTAGGATGGTTTATAGATTTAGCTATCAAAACCTGGAATTATCGCGTCAAGTAGAACTTTTATATACGGAGACATTCAGCAGCAAACGAAAAACAGCCCGCAATCCTTCAGGTATTAGCATTGTAAATTATTCTCTAGTTTGAGCGATAATTGCTTGTAATTCTGGATTAGCGATGGATGACACTAACTGGGAATCCGCACCAGCCAAAGCAGCGCGCAACTTTTCCGCAGTCAGTGCAGGATACTTCTCTAACACCTGCTGTTGAGTCCATCCCGCAGCAAAGAGCCCCAGCAAGAATTCTACAGACAATCGAGTTTCTGGCGCTGCTGATTGACTTGTGGAAGCTTTCGGGTTTGGATGAATGAGCTTTCGCCAGTCCATTGTTTTACTTAAACGATTTGGGAAGATTCCGCCGATTATACTGCATTTGGGCACAGTAGAAACACGGGCGTCGTTGACTGACTTTGTAACAGTGCCACCGCAGGTCATACCATTTTAGATTTCAGATTTTAGATTTTAGATTGGGAATCACTGATGACTTAAGGGTTTGGAGTTGGGCTAGAGTCCCATTTTTTTTGAACTGGTGTCATTTCCCGATTTTGCGATTAAATTGTTATTACGATCGCAGTACAGCACTTTCTTATAGACTAGAGTAATGGGGTAGCGAGGGGGCGATCGCCCTTTTTCCTTTTGTCCGTTTCAATACCAAACCGCGTAAGCGTTGCCCGCCCCTACGGGGGCTAGGCCAACGAAGAGGATCGCACTAAATCTAAACCCACTGTCTAACGGACTGTGCAACCCACAGTACAACTACTTTAACTTCTTAAAACTATGGGAAAAAAGTCGAAAGCCAAAAAATCCCAGGTCAAAAAATCCAGTTTGCTTTGCGCCAGACTGCAAGAAGCTCTCGATCGAGGCAGCAAAGTTTGGATTAAAACAAATAATAGCAGTTTCGGCGGCATCCCGATTAATTTGTTCGGGGAGTTTGCGGAACTTTTGGTGATAGTTCCCCCTAACGAACAGGCGGAAAATATCGATGCTTACGGACAAGTTACGTGGCTGATTAGACTCTCTGATATTATTGCACTCGCTTATCCTACTGAATACTGGTCTAAAGATAGATTAGAAAGTTTGCTGCCACCCGATGCAGTTACTTCCGAAGTAGGAGATTAACTGTAAGGTGCGCCTAGCGCACCCAACTTTTAGCCAATTTGTATTCGGTAAGGTGCGCCCAGCGCACCTTAAACTTACTATTTTCTAACCTGTTTTACAAGCGAAAATATCCACCGCTCCGACTAATTTTTATCAATTTAATTAGTTGTTGCAAGCTGAAAGTTGGACTTTACAGTTGCCGCCATCTAGTTCGCTGCAACCGGCGAGAGCTTGAGCTTCTGCTGCGGCTTTATCGTCGCCCCAGCCCGCACCGGCTCCTCCTTTGCCTACGGCGATCGCTCCACAATTATTACTATTAGATGTCAGGGGTTCGCAGTCGTTAGCACCTCCGCTTTGTTCATTGCAAGCGGCTACTGCTGCGTTTAGTGCTTCTTTCTCCGTAGCATGATCCCAACTAATACCAGTGGCGTCAGAAGTCGGAGAATAAGCAGTAGCTCCATAGGTGTCCTGAGCTTGAGCTACCTGGACTGAGCCAAAAAGAGGAAGTGTCAAAGCTGTGACTACAACCCACTTAGAAAGCTTTTGCAGCATATTTACTTAAGATATTTACAAGGTTAAGTTGCGAGGTTCGCTCGATACTATATCAGGGCATTAATTCCTGTCAATAGTGTTGAAAAATCTTTATATTTTCTTAAACAAAAAGTGTCTTAGGTAAAAAAGTTAAGACAGGACTTACCCATTCCGACGCCTAGAAACCGGGTTTTTTAGCGAATCGGCGGGCGGGAACGAAATATTTTCGTAAAAAACCCGGTTTCTGATTCCCTATGCGTAAGTCCTCTAAGATTACGGAGGTCAATTCAGTGGCAGATATCCGCAAAATCCTCAGCCAACTCGCGGCCCAAGAAGAGCAGCTACTCGATACCCAATTCCTGGCTCCTTGCGTGCCCGGGGGAAGGGTGCGGATAAGAGTTAGCTCAATGGTTTATACTTTTCAACCGCAGCCGCGCAAATTTGAAGGATGGGCTATTTTTAGGCCGATTAATGAGAAAATTGCTGCGGTAATTGAGGAGCCGAGTTTGTCGCAAGTGGCAGAGTATTTGCAACTGCTCGTACCCGTGCGCTTGCAGTTGGCTTGCGTACTGCAAGGGCAAACTTGGCTGGCTTATCCTGTTAACGAATCTGATGCTAAACAGCGCACTGGTGTTGCGAAACCCGTACCAGTGCATTTAGTAACAGAAGGTTCGCAGTTTGAACCGCTTGTTGCGCGGTGGGACGGTCATTGTTTGTGGTTTGAAGAGATTGACAGGCGCGCCGATCCGCTGCCATCTGAGAAGTTAAAAGCAGCTTTAAAAAAGTTGATTTTGCCTCCCGAAGTTCGCTTTAAAGGGATGACGCCGGAAATGCGAACTGTTTACGAATTGGTGTCCCGAAATATTAAAGATTTCGATCCGAAAGTGCGGGAGGAACAGCGCTTGCAGCGGGCGTTGAAGATGGGCGGCGGTGAATTGCGGGATTTTTTCGATCGCGAAAATTATTGGCTGGTTGAATGGACTAGCGGGAGTGGAGAACATCACACTTCTGCGATCGCCAAAAATGATTTGACAGTGATGAGTGCTGGCATTTGTCTCAGCGGATTGGACAAAGACTTCGACTTGCATTCATTGGTTGGAGTAGTCGAAAATCGATAATTCTTGATTACCATGAGTATATTTTTTCACGAACAACTTTATAGAAGTGCCGCAGTGATGTCGCTGATAAAAAATTTCCCGGTAACGGTGTGCGGCGCGGGCGCTTTGGGTGCGAATATAACAGAAAGTCTGGCGCGATCGGGCTTTTGTCAGTTAAAAGTCATCGATCGCGATCGCATTGAGGAACGCAATCTTTCCACTCAACCCTATTATCGATCGGACATCGGCGCATTCAAAGCCAAAATTCTCGCCAACCACCTCTACCGCGCTTTGGGAGTCAGCATTGAGGCGCACTCAAAAGAATTGACACCCGCAAATGCCGATCGGCTGCTAGCCAACAGCGCCACAGTCATCGATACTTTCGATAACAGTGTCGGGCGGCAAGCAGTCAAGGATTACTGTGCGAGTGCCTCCCTTCCATGCGTACACGTCGGATTAGCTGCCGATTATTCCGAAATAATTTGGAACCAACACTATCGGGTTCCTTCAGCGGCGAATGATGACGTTTGCGATTACCCGCTGGCGAGAAACTTGGTAATGCTGACAGTTGCTGTTGCTTGCGAAGTTATTGTTACCTTTGCTGCTACCCAAGAGCAACAAAATTTAACTTGCACGATCGGAGATTTTGCAGTCAAGCCACTTATATTGTAGAATGTCGGTTGACTGTTGCCAGAAACCCGGTCGAGATTGGATGCGTCCATCCCAGAAACCCGGTTTCTCACTCTCAAACAATCGTCAAACTTGCAAAAAACGCTTGAGAACATTAACAGGGAAAGTATGGCAGGACAACAGACTTTTTATTATTTACTAGCAATTCTCGGTCTATTAGTTTTGACTGGCACAAGTGGAGCCAACTATGCAGCGGGTTCCGCAGTTTGCTACACTGATGATTGCCATCAACCAGTAGTAAGACACCATAAAAGGATTTTAAAATGCGGCTCGAAAGGGCACGATGTGAAGAAACTGCAAAAGTTGTTGAACGCGCGGGGCTTGTCCGCACACCCGATCGTAATTGATGGCGTTTTCGGTCCGACAACCGAAGATGCAGTGAAAAGATTTCAGCGGCAAGCTCATATTCCTGTAGACGGAGTGGTGGGAGGCAAAACTTGGGACAGACTGTTTGCTAGTTCGTAAATTTAAGCACCCGAAAACAAAAGTTCCTAAGTCAGTCGATTTTAGATTTTAGATTTTAGATTTTAGATTTACTCGATAACAGATGAATCTGGAAGCTTAAACTCTGTAATCTAATTTTTTTTCTCGACCCTCGATAGCGTCGGAAAGCAAGTACCTGTGTTTGGGTTGAGTCATCTTTGGTAATAATTAATCCCTGGGATTTGTAGTTGCACATTAGGATCGCGAATTAAATAATTTACACTCTTGAAAGTGGGGTGGGCTCTCGTAGCCCGCCCTTTCTGGACGGGCGGGACGCCCATCCCACAAGAACATCAAAATTTTAAGTTATTTAATTCTCATTCCTTAAGTAGATTTTGTGCAACTACAGATACCTAAATTGCCATCAACAATCAATCGCACACTAGAGTGGTAATGAATGAAGTTTTAGATTTTTGGTTTGGTCGATCGCACTCTCCTGAATTTGGCAAAGTCCAAAAGAAGTGGTTTGAAAAAGATGCAGATTTTGACGCCGAAGTGCGATCGCGCTTTCTGCAAAAATACGAACTAGCCGCCTCCGGTCAACTTGACTCATGGCAAAATTCCCCCGAAAATTGCCTAGCATTAATTATACTGCTCGATCAATTTCCGCGCAATATGTTTCGCGCCACGCCCCAAGCATTCGCCACAGACAGCAAAGCTTTAGCCACCGCCGAATACGCTGTTAATCACAACTTCGATCGCGAATTGCTGACTGTACAAAAATGGTTTATTTATCTGCCTTTTGAACACAGCGAAAACTTAGAAAACCAGCAAAAATCAGTCGAATTATTTAGCAGACTTCAGGGCGAACCCGACAGCGAATCAGTCATTAACTACGCCATTCAACATTTAAAAATCATCGAGCGTTTTGGGAGATTTCCGCACCGCAATCAGATTCTCGGACGCGAAACAACCCCGGAAGAAGCAGAGTTTTTGAGACAACCCGGTTCGGGATTTTAAAGCGCGATCGCCAAACCTCGAGCGTTCTGATATATTCGAGGCTTGTAGAGGCATTTTTAGCCGGCAATCACAACCAACAGCAGATAATCTCTCGACAAAACCCGCCTAAACCCAGGGACTATCAAAATGGAATAGTCAAATTAGAAAAGAAGATAAATTGTTGATTAAACAAAAAGTAGACGCTGGTGAAGAATTTATTCATCGCCCAATCGTCAGCCGCGATACTGCACCCGATAAATCCGGTTGTTTGCTTCCTCAGTAAACAGCAAACTCCCGTCAGGTAAAACCAGCAACCCAACCGGCCTCCCCCAAGTTTTCGGGCCAGACGGATCTGTCAGAAAACCAGTCAGAAAATCCTCATAATAACCTTGAGGGCGTCCGTTCGCCGCATTAAAAGGTACAAACACGATTTTATAACCAGTTCCAGCGTTCCGGTTCCAACTGCCGCGAAACGCCACAAATGCCCCGTTCAGGAATCTTTTGGGAAACGTTTTGCCGTCGTAAAACTGAAGCCCCAAAGCCGCAGAATGCGCCTGAAACAGCACGTCCGGCATTAATGTTTTAGCTGCTAAATCAGGTCGATCGCTATTGCCGTTTCTAGCGTGGCGCGGGTCGAGCAAATTCGGCTTAAAATAAGCGTAAGGCCAGCCGTAAAACTCGCCTTGACGAATTCTTGTCAAGTAATCCGGCACCAAATCATCTCCCAAACCGTCGCGTTCGTTGACTGTCGTGTAGAGTTGATTGGTTTTTGGGTGAAAATCCAATCCCACCGGATTTCGCAAACCGGAAGCAAAAATTTGCTTGTTCTGGCCGTCCAAATTCATCACTTGAACAGACGCCCTCGGCAGCGGTTCGACATCGGCATTAGACTGCGATCCAACTGATACGAAAAGCTTGCTCTTGTCGGGGGAAACGACAACATTTCGCGTCCAGTGTTGGTTGTAGCCACCGCCCGGTAAATCGGCAATTTTTTGACCGCTACCTGTCAATTGTTCCTGGCCTTTTGTGTAGGGAAATCGGCGGACTTCAGCGGTATTTCCGAGGAAAAAATAGCGATCGGCAAAAGCCATACCAAAGGGAATATTTAACCCGTTTTGGGCATTTGCAAAAGTTTTGCGAACCTCAGCAACGCCGTCGCCGTTGGCATCCCGCAGCAGCGCAATCCGATTCTGCCGGGTTTCTGTTACCAAAACATCGCCTGTGGGCGTCAAAGCCAGCCATCGAGGAGCGTCTAAATTGTCAGCAAAAACGTTGACGACAAAGCCAGGAGGCACTCGCAGCACTGGCGATGCGGGAATCGGTACTACTTGAGGAGGTTTTGAGGCGCTGTCGCTGGCTCCTGGCTGTGGCAAAGCAGTTGCCACAATGCGGATTGGCTGCGGCGAAAGCGTTTTGGTCGGTACAATTTGATTTGTCCCAACTTTTGTCAGCGGTGCAGGGGATGGAATTTGCGACAGGGGGCCGTTGTCGCCAACAGCAGGCGCGATCGCATCTGTAGCTCGATCGCACGCAATCACCGGCAACAGCAGAATTAGCAACAAGAAACGCAGGTAATACATAGCAGCCATTTCTCAACAATTGCTGGACAATTCTATTATTCTAACTGCTATGAAACAGCGAAGCCACCGCCGGCGCGGTGGCTTAATTGCATTTACTGATACCAGTTGCAAACAAGAATGCAAGTGTAGGCCAGTTCTCCAAACCTTGAGCTCGATCGGTCAATCGATTTTAGATTTGCGATTTTAGATTTTAGATTTAAGAATTGAAGAAAGCAACCCCAGGAATGAATCCGGGAACCCGGGGCCAAATTGCTTGATTGTCACTGCCAATTTTCAATCTAAAATCTAAAATCTAAAATCGAAAATAGTATAACCTAGCTCTACCAAAGTCCTCTCACAGGAGCCGGACGGGGAGTCGGAGCCGGAATTGGACGGGGAGCCGGAATCGGAGCCGGAGCCGGAGCCGGACGAGGAGCCGGACGCGGTGGCGGTTCTGGGGCCGGACGAGGAGCCGGTGCTGGGGTTGGGGGACGAACAACCGTTGTGGCTACCACCTTATAATCGGGGATCACCGCGATATTTTGTATCTGAGAGCCGGCTATGGTGGCTCTGACTTTCATTCCCGGTACGAGACCAATAATTTTCAGGACGCATTTTTGAATCCTGAGAGTCCTGTACGGCGCGTTTTCTTCGCGAATAGTTACTACGTCGCCGACAATACTTTTGACAAAACCGACAATGGTTCGAGTGTTCGCTGTGGTGGTGGTCTGCGTTTGGGCTATTTCAGTTGCAGGGTTAGCCATCGCAGGATGTACTGAGACCACCGAAATTAGCACCGACAGGGTTGCACCTGTCAATAATTTTATCTTCTGAAGACGCATTGAAACCTCACATTAACTTCTATTGAGGGTCGGGTTTGCTTCCGCTGCGCGAAAGTCCCAACCTCTATACCTAATCCAGTTTAATCCCCAGAGTAGGAAATTTATGACAATCTCAAAAAAAGATTATCGAACAAGTATTGAAAGACTAAATTTTACATCATAAGTTCCCGATTTACAACAAGTTCAGCAGTTCGTATCTCTCTCCGTGGAGGCGTGATATATTGAGTTTGTTCGATCGACCGTTGCGGTTTTTTTCAGCCAACCTAATTGTTGCTGGGGGGAACTCTACCCAAAGACAGATTGTGCTTGCCGGAAGCAGCAGCGCCATAGTTTGAATACTCGATCGCCAGCGGGCCATTGCTAAAAAATCAAATTAGTCGGAGGTAAAATTTAATCATTTTCTTGCAAGATTTACGCATAAATCGGTTTTTTTCACGACTATCTATTGCGTAACTCCACTGAGGTTCGTATAAAAACCTTCTTTTTTTGGTATTATTGCCTAAGCTTTGTGTTGAGTTACAAGTGCTCGGTGGTGGAATTTAAACTAAAAACTGCGCAGCGCAGTTGCCGTCAAAAAGCCATCTCAAAACTTTTCAGATCGGGTGCGGTTTGCGGATAATTAGATAGGAACTTTGTAGGAACTGCTGGTTAGGAGTTTAGCGAACAAAACAATGGTGAACAGCAAATTTTTATTTAACAAGTTAATTGTACTGAGCTTGAGTGCAGCCGCGCTTTCGGTCTGCCTGCAGCAGCAGGCGACTGCCGAACTGGTGGCTACTTCAAGCAATAGTGCGATCGCAGCGCAGGGGCCCACATCCGAGGCAAAATTGCCGAATCTCGCAGCCCCAGAATTACCGCCATTGGGAGAACCATTTCTGTATATTCCCCAGGAACCAAAACCTCCGGTAAATCCAATTGAAGAAGTGCGTTTAGTGCTGAAATTGCGAGAACGCCGCGTCTATGTTTACCGACAAAATAAGGTGCAAGCCAGTTTCCCGGTTGCTGTGGGAAAAGGCGGCTGGGAAACTCCTACAGGCAATTTTAAAGTTATGCAAATGATCAAAGATCCAGTTTGGCAAAATCCTTGGACGGGAGAACTTATTCCTGCTGGGCCGGACAATCCATTAGGGAGTAGGTGGATGGGGTTTTGGACGGATGGCAAAAATGTGATTGGTTTTCACGGTACTCCGAATCCAGAGTCGATCGGGGGGGCGGCTTCTCACGGCTGCGTGAGAATGTTTGATAAAGACGCACAGGCTTTATTTGAGAAAGTCGCAGTTGGAACGCCGGTGATAGTTGAGCATTAATTATTCGGAGGTTGGGATGAACAACAACATCATCTCAGCATAAAAACACCAATTTCCGGCGATTTCAAGAGACTGTTGGCGAATCAAAAAAGGGTGGAAACCAAACATCCCACAATCATCGCCAGAGAACTGCGATCCGGCACAGGTAAAAAGAACGAAAAAACTAGAGACACCGGTCAAACCAATCGGAATGTTGCGCCCTATTGCCTGGATTCTTGAGAGATTCATCGCAGCAGTCACCCTATGTTGTAGAGGAGTTTTGGCAAGACCCATGTAACGATCGTAACGCAAACCAAAAACACGAATTAAACAGAGAAAGCGATCTCTCAATACCAGCCCGCAGGCCATAACGCTAAGAGGTTGAGGTTTCAGAGTCAGAACGCCAACTGACGCAGGCGAACGAGTAGATTGAGAGGGAACAGGACAAGTGGCACAATCGGGCCGAGGTTCATCGCACTTGAATTACCTGATTGTCACAGAAATCCGAATGTGGTTGCCAGGATGGGCTGATGTGGCAAGGCGGACAAGTAGCACGATCGTCCTCTCAATCGACAGTAAAACCAGAAAGGTCAAAGCCAAGCTGGGCTTTTTCTTGCCTCGCACAAAAGATTAATCGCCCTGCGATAATCAGCTTTGAGATATCAAATACTACAAATCACACCTTGTCTGAATTGCCCTTAACTCCCGTGCCCGTACCCCCAGAACCCGATCGCCCAAACCTCCCTCACTGGCTACACTCGTTAAATACCTGTCCGAGTACCAACAGTTGGGCGATCGCCCGCGCAGCCCAACTCCACCACGGAGATGTAGTATTTACTAGGCGACAAACCAGCGGGCGCGGCCAACACGGGCGCACTTGGCACGCCCCAACTGGTGTCTTAACTGTTAGTTTTATACTCGACAACCTCAACCCCAATCTGTTGCCGGGACTCAGTTTAGCAGCCGGTTTAGCCGTGATTTACGCGATCGAAGATTTGGTTCCCGACTGTCGCGATATGCTGCGCCTGAAATGGCCAAACGATGTCTGGATCGATCGCCACAAATTAGCCGGAATTCTCTGCGAAGCTACTTCCGGCAATGCTTTGGGCAAAACTCGCGCCGTTGTGGGAATTGGACTCAACCGCTGCGTAGATTTCGCGGCTGCGGGATTGGATGAAACGGCTCTCGGCAATGCGGTAAGTTTGCATTCTATTGCTAGTACAGTACCAGATGAACTGTGTTTGGTCGATCGACTGCGGCACTATTTACTCGAAGTAGCGGATATGTTTTCTACCACAGACAAGCCAGCCTCCAAGTCCGGTTTAGCGCTACTTTTGCCGGAATTGCGCCGCCGCGATGCCTTGATTGGCAGCCCGGTGGCGATCGAACTTTCCTCGGAAACTATCTGCGGAGAAGCCGCCGGCATTGACGGAAGCGGTCGCTTGCTAATATGCTTGGCGGGCGATCGAATACAAGCCTTTACCTCCGGGCGAGTTCGATTAATTTAAGAGTCAGTTGTCAGTGGGCAGTTGTCAGTTGTCATCACTCAACGCCGTCAACAGTCAACAGTCAACAGTCAACAATTCCCAATTCCCAATTCCCAATTCCCAATTTTAATTTATCACCTCAAATACTACCAATCTGCTCAGCCACAGCGGTTGATTGGCCTCCACACCTTCGGGACGACCCTTAGTAGAAGCAACTTCTATTCTGTTGCCATTTATCCCTTGTCTAACCAAAATATTTTTCACATTTGTCGCCCTTTCCAGTGCCAACTTTTGATTTTCTACCGGATTGCTTTTAAAATCGCTGTAGCCAACAATCCTTAAATTATTAGTGCGATTTTTCTCCATATATTCCTTGACTTTGCTAAGCTTTTGTGATACATCTTTCGCCTGCAAACTTGCCGAACCTGCACCGAAATACACGCGAACTGGCATTATTATCTTTGGCGGCGGTGGAGTTCCTATTATCACTGTATTTGTTACAGACTTCACCCCCGGAATTTTCTCAAAAGCTTGAGTTATTTTCTGAGCATCGGGCACTTTGCTCACGCTGCCTGCAACGGCGACTTTTCCCTCTGTATAGCGAGCTGAGATATTAATGCTTTCTACTTTATTCAAAAGAGCTGCCGTCCGCTTGACATCGGCTTCGACTAAAGCTGGATCGGGAGGTACTTCAACCGCTATAATTTTATTTTCAATTCTTGATTGTGGAGCCGCTTGCTGAGCAATTTTTTCCGCTTTCAATCGCAGATTTTGATTCGGCACTCGTCCCGAAATCTCCAATACTTTATCTTTAACATCAGCCGCGAGGCGATAAACTGATAACTCCGGCGCAGATTGTAATGCTAAATTTGTATCTGCTTCTAAGCTGGCTGCAACTGAGCTGCGGTATTGATGAATTCCCCAAGGTACGCCAATTAAACCTAACGCTGCCAAACCGATCATGGGTAAAATTGGAATTTTAGGAGATTTAACTTTTACCTCTGTATCAATTAATTTTTGCAAGCTCGAGTTGATTTCTGGCGGCACCGTGGCTGGATCGCCATTAAATGACTCTATTTGACTCCCGTATTCTTCAACAATATTTTTGAAAATCGCTCGCATTTTGTACTTAAACCACTGGCGGGTTTCTCCTTGCATAACTACTGCCAGATAACACGAACCCGCTACTTCCAGTACGATCGTAGATGTGCCGTATTCTATAGCATCAATCTCTGCAATATTTCCCGACTGAGAGATGCAATCGTTGACAAAAGCGCGAATAGCAGTCAGCATCCCCGCTACCATATCGGATTCTAGGTGTTCGCGTTCAGACTGCTGCACTGCTGAAATTACTAAGCCCGATTGTGCTTGAATTAAAAAGACAGCTTTAACACTCAGTGGTGTTGTTTCTTTTATCAGCATTTCTGCTTCCGAAATTCCCTGCAATTTGGCTTTAATTTTGCGACTAATTCTCTCGGTACTTAAAGATGATTCGAGTTTTTCATTAATCTCCCGCATCATCTCGGCGATGTATTTTAAAATCGTGCTGCCGACGATCGGATAAAGTGCATCCGACATTGCTTCTCGCTTAAGATTAATTTGCTGTTTGATAGCAGAGGCCATTTCCGGCGCGATCGCCATTGCAATTTCATCGGGCGATTCACTGACTCTCTGGCTGATTCCCACAGGAATAGCCGGGGATATGGCTACTCCCATTGATTGCCTGTTTTCTCGGGTTTTGGTATTAATTACTTCATCAATTATCGGAGATATTGTTTCGGTAAACGATTTTTTTGACTCATTAATTGTTTGAAGCATGATTTCGGGAAAGATGACTTTAATTCTGGCCACTAATTCTTCCCGATCGCCTCCCCATTCAGCATCAGTAATTTTGCGCTCGAGTTCCCCTACTTTATCGTTGAGCCTGTAATTATAACTTACAACTTCATCTAACAATGGTAAAATAGATTCGATGACCGACTTTTGCAGTTGGGCGTGATGGCTAACCATCAGCTCGTCAATCAAAGGTTTGAGTAAATCGGTAAACAAGTCTGTCGATTCATAAATCCGGTGTTCGATCGCCACAATCTTTTGCTCGATAGTCTCGAGTCTTCGATCGATCCTTTTATTCTGAACGATCGCATCGACAGCGGGGGCGATCGCAGATTCTATCTCTAGCTTTGCTTCCCCGATGTTTCGAGACAGCATTTCTACAATCACTGGCATTATTCTTGCCATCAACCCTTCTATCTCTGCTAAAACTTGCTGCTGAACTTCGACAATCTTAGTTTCATTATTTAATATTTGTGCTGCAATACCGCTGTTTTGAATAGCCGTGTTGACACCGGGCGCGATCGCCTCTCTCACCTCTAACTTTGTCTCCTCGATTTTCCGGTTCAGCGACTCAATCATTAACGGCATCAATCTTGCCATTATTTCTTCCGGTTGAGACTTTTGCTGTCGCTGAAGATTATTTAGTCTACTTTCTACGTCGCTCAATTTTCCTTGAACTTCTCTTTGAAGAATTGCTGATTCTATCAAGGGTTGGATCGTCGCCGCTACCTGTAATTTTGATTCATCTATTTTCCGGTTCAGCAAATCAGTTATTTCTGGCATTAGCACCGCCATTATCTCTTCAGGCTTCTGAGTTGGCGACTGTTGCGTCGCCAGTCGCCGTTCGACGATGCTCAATACTTTTTCTTCTATTTCTACCCAAGCTATTCTTACCTGTACTGAGGGGGCGACAGCTTCTACAACCTCTAACTTTAATTCACTAATTTTTCGGTTCAGCAAATCGCTAACTACTGGTACTAGCTGCTTGATTAAATCTTCCGGTTGCTGCTGGTAACGCTGCTGAATATTCGCAACTCTATCTTCAATTCTTACTACCTGTTCTTCAAGTCCGTTTTGATTGTGAATTACTTGATTGACTCTCGGTGCGATCGCCGAAGCTACCTCTAACTTAGACTCCTCTACCTTACGCTTGAGCAACTCGCCCACTACCGGCATCAACCGTTGCATTAAATGTTCTGCATTCGGCAGTGGCGCCTGGTTGAAGTTAGCAATTTGATTTTCCAAATCCGCTAATTTTGTCTGCAATTCGAGCCGATTCATTTTATCATTGCTAGCGAGTTCTATCGCCTTTTTAAATTCCGACTTCAACCCCTCTAATTCATCTCTCACTAACTCAGGAATTAACGGTCTCAGTAAAGTCATTAATTCTTGGGGTTCAGACATCAACTTCTCAAAATTTTCTAACCTTTGTTCCACGCTCAAAACATTACTGTAAAATTCCGGTAAATCCCTTTCAAATAGCAGTTGCTGCAACCGCTTAAACTCCTCTACTGCTTGTTCTAATTCTTCCTCCGACGGCCAATTTTTTTTTGCGACCTTCCCGGCTATAGATAAATCTGGTTCCTCATTATTGTTTTCTCTTCTTTGAGGTGGGATCTCTTCCTCGTTAGTTAATACTTCCGGTACAATACTCGGTGATTCGATCAGGAAAGACAATTGTTTGCGCCGATTTTCCTCATTCTCTAATCGCTGAACCGACTTTTCAGAAAGCGGTAATTTCAGCTCGCTTGGTTCTTTGTTGGCTTTTTTCAATAATTGGAATTCAGTCAGTATGGTTAGCAATTCCTGAAGTTGTTCTCCAGCTTTAGAACTTGGCATAGTTGCATCAGAAACATCTTTTTCTGACTGATATATTTTGTTTGAATTATCATTAGATGCTGCCATACTGCGCTACCTAAACGTGATTTTTTAGCTATCAAATAAAAATACTAGCTTGCTTGCCGCCTCACCCCAGCGAAAATCAACAGGAATGACACAATTTTTCCAAGCGTCAGGCGTACTAAAGCTATCGCCTTATTTTAACTGCTCTTCTGCGACTGGCCAACTGAGCCGCCAACTGCAATGCTGCCTTCATGCTGGAGGCATCCGCAAGCCCTTGACCTACAATATCAAAAGCTGTGCCGTGATCCGGAGATGTGCGGACAAAGGGCAAACCAATTGTAGTGTTGACTGCTTTATCGAAAGCCATCAATTTTACTGGAATCAACCCCTGGTCGTGGTACATTGCCAAGTAACCGTCGTGAGCTTCCTTGGCTAAACCGTACCAAACTTTAGCCGGTTTTACCCACAGGGTATCGGGGGGGACTGGCCCGTCTAACTGCACTTGAGGAAAGCGATCGCGCTGCGTTTCCAACCAAGGTATCATCCAGTCTTGCTCTTCATTTCCCAGTTTGCCATTTTCGCCGCTGTGAGGATTTAAGCCAGAAATCGCAATTTTCGGTCTTTCCAGCCCAAAATCTTCCCGCAAACAGTCTATCAGTAATTCTAGTTTTTCACTCAGCAATTCTGGACTCAAAGCATCGGGGACTTGACGGAGGGAAATATGTGTGGTAGCAAGTAATGTTACCAGCGTCCAGCCGCTGTGGGGAGATGTGGCGGCAAACAGCATTCCGAACCGCTGCGATTTCGCCCTTTCTGCGAGGAGTTCTGTTTGTCCGGGATAATTGTAACCGGCCGCCTGCCAGCAAGTTTTGGAAATCGGGCCGGTCACGATGGCGGAGAATTCGCCGGCGAGGGTACGGGCGATCGCACTTTCCATGTAAGCAAAGCTAGCAGCCCCGCTAGCTGCACTACCGACACCGGGGACTATTTCGCCCCAATTGCTGTCTGGTTCAATATCAATAATATTTAATGTTTCGGGATTTGCCGCTTCTGCTGCTGGATTGCTCGATCGCAACCGATCGTAAGTTTGCTGCAAAACTCTCCTAGAACCTATAACCGTTACCCTCCAAGCAGCAGCGGGATCTGCCAATGCCTTGAGAATCACTTCCGGGCCAATTCCCGCCGGATCTCCCAGAGTTACAGCTAGTTTTGATTCCCGATCGAGACTCAAGGCAGTTTTCTCCAACAAAATACAGGAATTTCGGCACTGAAATTTTAGCATTCATGTACCTGCTTGCCCCAAATTATATTATCTTTATTTAATGCGATCGCCCAATTGGACATATCAAACCATGAATCCTGAAATTTTCAATGCAGCCTTTTTGTCCTTTTCCCTAATTTTCGTGGGTATAGGTGGAGGCTTCCTCCTGCTCAAATTGCAAGGCGGCGAAGAATAAGTTTTTTTAACCAATCCTTCAGAAGCCTTATACCTTCTGCCTTCTAGAGTCTACTTGCTGCCGAAAGCAAGCCTTCTGGCGAATATCTCAAGCCTAAAATGAGAAAATATCAGGTTTTTGTTAAGTTTTTTATAAAAACTTAACAAAAACCTGATACCATCTTATAGAAAGTTTAAGATTCATAATTAATCCCTAGATGACTTTATTGATTTTAGGTGCCACCGGCACTCTCGGCCGCCAAATAGCCCGCCGCGCCCTAGACGAGGGCTACCAGGTGCGCTGTTTAGTCAGAAGTTACAGAAAAGCTGCATTTTTGAAAGAATGGGGCGCTGAACTCGTACCGGGTAACCTTTGCCAGCCAGACAGTCTGCCTCCGGCCCTAGAAGGCGTCAGTGCTATTATCGATGCAGCAACAGCCAGTGCCGGCGATTCTGTCAGCATCAAAAGAGTAGACTGGGACGGAAAAGTATCGCTGATCCAAGCAGCAGCAGCAGCAGGCATCAAGCGTTACATATTCTTTTCCTTTCTCGACGCTGAGAAATATCCCCAAGTCCCCTTGTTGGAAATCAAGCGCTGTACCGAACTGTTCTTAGCAGAATCCGGTCTAGACTACACAATCTTGAGACCTTGCGGCTTTTTGCAAGGACTGCTGAGCCTGTATGCAATGCCGATTTTGGACAATCAGGCAGTCTGGCTGCCCAACAAGCCCTCCGCCCTTGCTTACATGAACACTCAGGACGTTGCTAAATTTGCCGTCCGGGCCCTTTCCGTTCCTGAAACCGAGAAAAAAAGCTTTCCGGTGGTGGGAAATCGCGCTTGGGATGCTGACGAAATCGTGCGGTTGTGCGAACGGCTGTCAGGGAAGGAAGCCAAAATTACGCGCACCCCAGATGTCTTGTTGAAGGCTACTCGTAAATTAGCTACCTTCTTTCAGTGGAGTTGGAACGTAGCTGACAGATTGGCTTTTTCAGAAGTTTTGGCAGCCGGAAAACCCTTGAAAGCTCCGATGGATGACGTTTACAGTGTCTTCGGAATCGACCCCAAAGAAACTACTACTTTGGAGTCTTATCTCGAAGAATACTTTAATCTGATTATGAAGAAGCTCAAGGAAATAGAGTACGAGCAGCTTAAAACTAAAAAACGGAGTAAACAAAAGATGCCCTTTACATTTTAAAGTGCCGAAAGCTGGGATTATATACAACGACGTTAAACCTGTGGCTTGTCGCATCGCCGCAGAGTTGGAAGACAAGCTGACTGCCCGCGGCTGGGAGGTTTGCTCGGTTTCTGGTTCGGGAGGAATTCTGGGCTATTCTAGCCCAGATCGCCCGATGTGCCACAATCCGATCGAACAACTCGTCCCCCCCGGTTTTGACAGCGACATGGAGTTTGCAGTGGTTTTGGGCGGCGACGGTACGGTGCTGTCGGCATTTCGCCAAGTCGCTCCGATTGGAGTGCCGCTGCTGACTGTCAATACCGGTCACATGGGCTTTTTAACAGAAACTTACCTGAACTTGCTGCCGCAAGCTTTGGAAAAGGTAATCGCCGGAGAATACGAAATCGAAGAAAGATCGATGCTGGCCGTGCGGCTGTTTCGAGAAAACGACTGCCTCTGGGAAGCCCTTTGTCTCAATGAAATGGTGCTGCACCGGGAACCGCTGACTTGTATGTGTCATTTTGAAGTGGCTATAGGTCAGCACGCCTCTATTGACATTGCCGCAGATGGAGTCATCATCGCGACTCCCACAGGATCGACAGCTTACGCCCTTTCTGCCGGCGGTTCTGTCATCATTCCCGGAGTGCCAGTGCTGCAGTTGCTGCCTATTTGCCCGCATTCAATGGCTTCGCGGGCTTTGGTGTTTTCCAACACTGAGCCGGTCAAGATTTTGCCGGCGAGTCCGAACCGCCTGGTAATGGTGGTAGACGGTAACGGCGGATGTTATGTTCTGCCGGAAGATTGGGTGCAAGTCGAGCGAGCTCAATACCCAGCCCGGTTTATTCGGGTGCAATCTTTTGAGTTTTTCCACATTTTGCGGGAAAAATTGGGCTGGGGCTTGCCTCACATTGCTAAACCGAGTTCGGTTGAGTTGCCTTGATAGTTGTTGTTGACACTCCCCGACTATCACGGTACGGGGATTGTTGGCTCAACCAGTTGGCTTGCTCGTAGATATCATATCAAGTCGTAGCTGTAGGAGATGGCAATTCCCGTTCCCGTTTTTCACCGATTGAAGGGATTTTGATTTCTCGATATGTTGATAAATCCTGGGTAGTGCCCTGAAGGAAAGGATCAGAGTACGTTATGATTAGAGAAGTGTTTGCCATAGCGTGATATGACATTAGA